>CAZCLS010000019.1:4097-6008 GCA_964499565.1 uncultured bacterium | reverse complement strand
TGAATGACATATACGAACCAGCTGCGGGTAGTACCGGCGGGAGGATCGCATGGCAATATAATATCAGGACACAGTTCTTTGAACAGGCTGGTATACGAATCCGCGACAGCCGCGCGTTCAGCCAGAATCTGGTCCAGGCGGTCCATCTGAGCAATGCCCAAAGCGCAGTTCAGGTCGCTCAAGCGGTAATTATATCCCAATCGTGCGTGACTGAGCCAGCCCATGCCTTCATCGCGGCCCTGATTGCGCATCGAGCGGCACAACCGGGCAATTTCAGCATTATTGGTAACGATGATGCCGCCTTCGCCAGTGGTTATTTGCTTGTTGGGATAAAAGGCGAATGTGCCGCAGTCGCCGATGGTCCCGGCAGACGTACCGTTAATCGTGGAGCCGATAGCTTCGCAGGCGTCTTCAATAATCGCGAGAGAATGTTTGCGGGCAATAGCGCTAATCGCGGCCATATCCGCCGGCAGTCCGAACACATGCACCGGCAGAATAGCTTTTGTGCGGGGAGTGATCGCTGCTTCTATAGCCGCCGGGTCGATATTGAGAGTAATCGGGTCGATATCCACGAATACGGGAACCGCGCGCTCAAAGAGCATGCAGTTGGCCGAAGCGATGAATGAAAACGGGGTAGTAATAACTTCATCGCCGTCTTTGATATCAAGACTGCGGAGGCAGAGATGCAGGGCGGAGGTGCCGCTGTTGACGGCGACGGCATGGGCTGCGCCGACTTTGGCGGCAATGCGGTCTTCGAATTCCGGCAGTCGCGGACCCAGGCTGATATGCCCGGAACGCAGGACATCAACCACCGCTTCTATTTCGCGTTCGGTAATGTCCGGCCGGGCCAGTTGGATTGAATATTTCGGTTCAGCCATTGACTGACAAATAGTAGCGTGAGTTAAAGAATAAAATCGCTTTTGGCATCCAACGCTATAATCGTTTCAGCGATCAGCGCAACTGCGCCTTCCACATCCCGGATGTCGAACAACTCGACGGGAGTGTGCATATAGCGGTTGGGGATACTTACCAGAGCGGTAGCGACGCCGGCGCGGGTAAGCTGGATGGCATTGGCATCGGTACCGGTCCCGCGCGAAGCGGCATCGATCTGGACCGGTATTTTTTTGGTTTTAGCGACCGTTCTGATCAAATCGTATAATTTAGGATTGAAATTCGGGCCGCGGGTAACGACCGGGCCTTTACCCATGTCTATATCCCCGGTTTTCTTTTTGTTGGAGTCCAGGGAATTGGCAAAGGTTACATCCACGGCGAAAGCTACATCGGGATTGATGCCGTAGGCGCTGGTCGTGGCGCCGCGCAACCCGATCTCTTCCTGCACGGTCGCGACGGCATACACAGCGGGATCAAATTTCCGACCTTTAAGGTAGCGCAGAACTTCACCAACAACAAAGGAGCCGATGCGGTCATCCACGCCGCGGCTGACATAGACCGAGTCGATCAAATGCTCGAATCCTTCACAATAGGTGACCGGATCGCCTATATCGACCATTTTTTTAACTTTTTTACCGTTATTGAGACCTAAATCGATCCACAGATCGGAAAATTCAGGTATTTTTTTGCGTTCATCGGGAGACATCAGATGGATGGCCTTTTTGCCGATAACACCTTTCAACGGGCCTTTGGCGGTATGAATAATAACCCGGCGGCCGGGGATGATCTGGGTATCAAAACCGCCAATGGGTTGAAAATGGAGATAGCCTTCATCGCTGATGTAATTGACCTGGAAGCCGATTTCATCGATATGACCGGCTAACATGACCCGTTTTTTTCCTTTTTCATTCAGGACGGCGATGCTATTGCCGTGGGTATCGCCATAGACACGTTCGGCGACAGTGCTCATTTCTTCGCGCCAGACAGCGCGCGCGGCATCTTCATAGCCGGAAGGGCTGG
>CAZCLS010000019.1:0-3997 GCA_964499565.1 uncultured bacterium | reverse complement strand
CTCATTTCTTCGCGCCAGACAGCGCGCGCGGCATCTTCATAGCCGGAAGGGCTGGCCGCATCAAGTAAATTCTTCAGATAGGAGAGGGTGGATTTCTTCACGCTGACACCTCGGATTGCGGATTAGTAGTAAGCAGAGCGTACAGTTCCTGTAAAGACTGGGAGACCACGCGGATATTGGCGCAGGTCGTCATAAAATTCGTATCGCCTTTCCAGCGCGGCACGATATGGAAATGCAGGTGGTCCGCTATCCCGGCACCGGCAACATCTCCCAGATTCAAACCTATGTTCATGCCCTGGGGATGCATAACCTCATTGAGCCGCTGCCGCCAGGTCATGGTCATGTCGAACAGTTCATGCTGTACAGCCGGAGTAAGCAGTTCCGGAGCGGAAATATGGGCATAGGGGCAGACGAGCAGATGTCCGGGCGTATAGGGATAGGTGTTCATCATAACGAACACGTTTTCACCCCTGGCCAGAACCAGGTTTTCGGTATCGTCTGAAAGCTCCGCCGCAGCTTTTTTGCAGAAAATGCAGTCATCAGTTTTCTCACGCAGAATATAACTGATTCGCCAGGGGGCCCACAGCCATTGTAATGTATCCTTACTCATGTAAAATAATCCTTAATCAGACTTACTTAATAAAGTGGTATAGTATACTAAATAATCGAATTTATTGGAAGAGCGCATAAACCCCCGAAATCTGTGATGAGATGAACATATTAGAGGCTCGGTTCAACCCCAACAAACTGACAATTCGGTACCTGGCACCGAATTGTCAGTTTGTTTTAGCACCATTATTATATAAAAAAAGTACACACATCATCCCACCCTGGTGGGTAGCCGTATGCATCCCCCGGTACTGAGGGATTGCGAGACACGTGGTGTATAAAAATACAGTCGCGTATCTCAGGTACTACCATTGGCGGTACCATCAGACTGGCCCTGCAGCACCTGCGTCTAATGCGGAATCAGGAATAGTTTCAGCGATAAGCCGACCCCAATCTGCAGCTTTTTTTCTCTTGGATCGATTCTAATTGAATTGGTAAAATATTCAGTACCGTCAGGACTTATTGCATAGCAGTGAACTTTAGTTCCTGTTTCCGGAATATTTTCTACTAACACTTTATTGTTGTCCAAAATTGATAATTCTCTATCATCTGTGTCTATCATTATCCAATAATTCTTAAAATCGTTATTCACACCCCAGGATATTATTTCAGTGTTTTTATCAGCATGTTCTGCGTTGAGTATTATTGCATTAGATTGTTTGGCTTTATTTTGAACATCTGCAAATATAGTGTTAATACGTGCGGCTAATTTTGATATACCCGTTTTTGTGATTCTATTTGTTAAACCGTTAACATATTTTTTTAATTCTGGAAAATATTTTGGCGTTAGTGTTCTAATGGAAACATTAACATTAAAAATATTGTATTCAACAATACTGGGACATTCATAAACAAAATGAGCAATAAAATTTGCATTGGCAATGTTAATTATTTCATTAGTATGATTTAATGTGCTATTTCCTGTTTCTCAAGTTTGCTATATGGAGGTGAATAAGCAGTAACAACAAGTGATCCAAACAAGATAATACATATGGAAAATTTCATTTATAATTCTCTGCGCCCCTGCGCCTCTGCGGGAGATACTATATGTTCAAACGCGTTTTACGTAGTTTTAATCATACTAAAAACGTACTGGTGGCATCCATGGCAATAATAGTTTCAGCGATAAGCTGCACCGCGTTTTCGACATCGCGGGTGTCGAACAGTTCAACAGGTGAATGCAGGTATCTGGTTGGGATACTGACCAGCGCGGTCGCGACGCCGGCGCGGGACAATTGAATCACGCTGGCATCGGTAAAGGTAGGGCCTGCTACGGCATCGATCTGAACAGGGATTTTTTTTGCTCGGGCTGTTTTGACAATCAATGCAAGCAGTTTGGGATTGATGTTCGGTCCGCGCGCCACAACCGGGCCTTTGCCGAGGATCAGGTTGCCGCTCCTCTTTTTGTCAATGTCGGGCGCGCCGCCGAAGGTGACATCAACGGCGAAGGAGATATGCGGATTAATGCCAAAGGCGCTGGTGATTGCTCCGCGGCAGCCGATTTCTTCCTGGACGGTCGCCACGGAGAAAACCGCGGGAAAGAAGGATTTTTTCTGAAGGTATCTGAGAACTTCCCCGACGACAAAGGCGCCGATCCGGTCATCCACACCGCGGCTGATACAGGTAGTGGGGCCCATCTGTTCGAAACCATCGGCATACGTAACCGGATCACCGATACTCACCATTTTTTTGACTTGTTTACCGTCATGGATGCCGGTATCGATCCACAAGTCAGAAAATTCCGGAGATTTGTTACGGTCTTCGGCTTTCATATAATAGTGGGCTAATTTGCCGGTAACACCCTTGAGCGGACCGTTAGCGGTATGGATAATCACGCGGCGGCCGGGAATGTTTTTAGTGTCGAAACCGCCGCCGATCGGCGTGAAATAGATATAACCGTCAGGGCAGATATACTGGACCTGGAAGCCGATTTCATCGATATGGCCGGCTAACATCACACGCAGCGGTGCTTTGGGATTAACGACGGCGATGCTGTTGCCGTGCGTATCGCCATAGACACGGTCTGCTATCTCTTTCATTTCGGCTCGCCAGATAGCGCGGGCGGCATCTTCATAGCCGGAAGGGCTGTGGGAGTTCAACAGTTTTTTGAGAAAAGTCAGTTTCTTTTTTTTCATAGAGTAAATCCGACAGGTAACGATGTTAGAGTTTTTCGGCAATCTGTTCCAGGGTAAGGAGGCCGGAATATTCCGCGTCCCGGGCGCTCTTCAGGCAAGCAATCGCGGTTTTGATTTTCTCCGGATTGCTGGTATTAGCCGATTTCTGCTCAGGTGTTGCCCCCAGGAACGGGAAGAGAGCGGCAACACGGCTTAAATTGTCGGCAACGGCAGTATAATCCGCAATAGCTTTGTCAAACAGTTGGTCGCACTCACCCGGCAGACGCTGCCGGGCTTCGGCAAGAAAATCGGCGGAGTACGAACGGCATTCGCTCCAGACCTGGGCATTATAGGCCAGGCCGTTGGCATCGACTATGCCGTTTTCAAGAGTGGCGATCCAGGTGTCATATGCGTCAATTCCGGACGAATACTTTTCAAACAACCAGGCCCTGGTACGGGCGAATTCAACCGCGAATGCTAAAGCGGATTTCACGGTCGTACGGTCATCCGCTTTGGGACAGGGAGTAATTTCAGCGACATTCAGCACACCGATTTCAGTATCAGCGAGGGTTTTCCATTTTCTGGGACCCGCGCCTTCGGGGCACAGAGGACCTTTATAATAATAGCCTTTATAATCATAACCGTACATAATATAATATTCGGGAATATCGAGTTCCCAGCCGATACAGGGATAGCCTTCATCAATAGATGCCTGAGCCAGCTCCCAGGCCTTTTTCTGATAGAGCTGAAAACTTTTCCAGTTCTTTTGACCGGTAACGGAAGTGGTTTTAAATCCAATATTCCGGCCGAGTTCCAGAATCCTGTCATGTTTATAGGCAGTTGGACCGCTGGGGCATAGGTCGGGATGGATATTCATAATGAAGGCATAACCGGTAGCGCCGAACAGCCAGGCATCTGACACGTCATTACTGAGATAGTTCAAACAGCCTTTAATACAGCCCAGATGTGAAACCCACATGGATTGCCAGTCTAATCCGGAAAGATATTTCATATGTTCCCCATAAGGCAATTCTCTGGTGACAACCCGGGTGGCAAACGGTGAGGGAGTTGTACATCCCGTTATGAGAACAAAACTCAGCAGGAGTGCGCTGCAATAAAAATATTTCATGAAATGCACCTGTGGTAATTGGTTACAGAGCAGTATCAACTGAACATTGTATCATTCTGGAGCCGGGTAATCAAGATGCGTGACGGCCCTAAATACGCTCGCGTATCTCACGTACCGCCGTTGGCGGCACCAGCAGACTGGCCCT
>CAZCLS010000018.1:1795-18426 GCA_964499565.1 uncultured bacterium | reverse complement strand
AAAATTGAGTATCTTGGCAATAAAGTATTTTACCGGGAAGCAACCAATGCGACAACCAAAACACTGACATTTTTCAAGAAAGAGAAAGTTATCGTGGAGCATGTAATTGATAAGTAGTGTGAATAAATTAAGGGGAACGCTATGAAAAACCTGATGTGTGTAATTGCAGTATGGGCGGCAGTATCGTGTTCGACGCTTTTTGCGGGAACTAATTATGTCTGGACGGGGAGCGCGGCGCCCATGGCACCGTATAGCTCCTGGGGAACCGCGGCGCATTCAATTCAGGACGCTGTTGATGCGGCGGTTGAAGGCACGGTAGTCCTGGTGACTAATGGTGTCTATACACTTTCCAGCCAGATTTATGTAGTGACGAACAACATTGTTGTAAAAAGCGTTAATGGCGCCGGGAAAACAATCATTGATGGTAATTTTTTTACGCGATGTATTTACGTGAGAGGCGATTCAACCATTGATGGATTTCTGGTCAGAAACGGGAATCCACCCGTGGGAAGCGGTGGGGGGATTTTTGTTTTAAATATAGGGGAAGTGCTGAACTGTATGTTTACAAATAATGTGACACCTGTAGACGGAGGGGCTGTTTGTGCGGTTAACACATTGATTACCAATTGTTATTTTAAGGGAAATAATGCAAAAGATGGTGGAGGCGTTTGCCTGCGGCTTGACAGCCTGGTACAAAATTGTATTTTTGAAGATAACGTGGCAACAAATGGTGGCGCGGTATATTGTGATAGGGCAGGTAAGTTGGATGATTGTACAATTAGCCTTAATAGAGCGAAATATGGCGGCGGTGTATATTGTTACAACGGCGGGGAAATTTATGGTGGCTTAATAAGCAGTAACAGTGCAATGTCTGGCGGCGGTGTCTTCTGCAGCCCCGGTAGTTCAGTTTCCGGTTGCACAATCAGTGGGAACAGCGTTACTGCTTTTGGCGGTGGTATCTTCATTTGGGTTGATGGCTCGATTGTCGATAACACAATAAGTCTCAATAAAGCGAGATCTGGCGGCGGTGTCTTCTGCAGCTCCGGTGGTTCAGTTTCCGGTTGTGCAATCAGAGGAAACAGAGCGGAAACTACGGGAGGTGGTGTTAACATCTTCCAGGCCGGCTCAATTTCTGACTGCACGATCAGTGGTAACGGCGCGGATGTTGGCGGCGGTGCGTATTGTAACAGCGCCGGTTCGTTGACTAATTGCCTGATTTATAACATGAATTCAGCAACGTTCGGTGGCGGTGTGTATTTGTTTACGGGTGGAACACTTATAAACTGCACACTAGCAGGAAATAACGCTACAGCTTACGGCGGCGGCATTTGCACATCTAACGGCGGATCTGTTATCAATACTATCATATATGATAACCAGGCTCTTTCGGGTAATGACAACTGGCTGAATTACGATTCCGGTGCAGGATATAATTATAGCTGTACCACACCTACAAACGGGTTGCCAGGCGGAAACAAATGTATTTCTGATGACCCGCTGTTTATAACTTCCGGCACGGATTATCGTCTCCAGATGGGTTCGCCATGTATCGATGAAGGTTATTTTATGACCTGGATGACAACCGCAACCGATTTGGACGGCAATCCGAGAATTCATGATGGTACGGTTGACTTGGGCTGTTATGAGTTCATCCCCGAACCGGGGTTGTTATTTGTTATTTTTAATTTTTTATTTTTGATAGCGGCTTTATCCAAGCGATATTTCGATTGAGTTTGAGGAGTGCGATGCTGTCGATTGACAGGTGACGATTACATTCTTTTCCTGGCATAAAAGAATGAATGGTTGAATGAATGCTGCGCATTATTGAGTTTCATGGAGTAAATGCGACTATGCCTGGATATCGACATGTCGATATGGTAGGAAGCATCACAGCACACGGTGGCCGGGGACGGCCACCCTCCAGGTATCCAACACTAGCACTGTTAACATGAACTGTTATGAAGGAGGTAATCATGAACACTTCTTTTAAAGCAAAAATATTTACGATGCTCCTCTTCATATCATATGCCAGTCAAATACTTTTTGGTGGCACATATTATGTTTCGCCGTTCGGCTCGGGTACACCGCCGTATGATACATGGGCCACGGCTGCGACAAATATCCAGGACGCCGTTGACGCGGCATCGGCCGGTGATACCGTACTTGTGACAAATGGCATCTATGCTGCCGGCGGCATGAAAACGCCCGGTTACAATCTTTCAAACCGTGTAATTATTACCAAGGCGCTTATAGTTAGCAGCGTAAACGGTCCCGGTCATACTCTTATTCAAGGCGCAGGACCGCTCGGGAATGGTGCGGTTCGTTGTGCATATCTAACCAATGGCGCACAACTGACCGGGTTCACATTGACAAACGGTTATACGCTGAAAACAGGTAATGATTATATGGATCGTGGTGGCGGCGGTGCTTTGCTTAATGGTGATGTAATCATTTCCAATTGTAATATCATCGATTGCAGTGCTGCATTCGGGGGCGGAGGAGTCCTTTGCTATTACGGGGGAACAGTCAAGGACTGCCGGGTTGAAGGAAATCATCCACTCGGGTCGGGTGGGTCGTGGGATGCTGGTGGAGGTGTCTATGTTTTTCAGGATGGTTTGATCGATGGATGCATCATAATTACCAATACGTCACGGCTTGGCGGGGGAGTATACTGCAAATATGGTGGTATCGTGCAAAACTGCACTATTCAAATGAATTTTACGTCGGAACGCGGCGGCGGATTGTACCTGGAAGAAGGCGGAAGTGTATCGAACTGTACATTTAAGGGAAACGTTAGCGATCGTGGTGGTGCAGTGTACTGCATGAACGGAGGTCAAGTGATCAAGTGTACGATTACGGGAAACAAAGCAGCTCATGCCGGCGATTCAGATGGTGGTGGTGTATATATAAATAAAGCTGGCGTTGTAATAGATTGCACTATAAACAACAATTTCGCCCATTCAGACGTTGAGGACGGTAATGGTGGTGGAGTGTTTTGCAATCAGGGTGGGCTTGTTGAACGCTGCATGATTTTCGGGAATAGTGCGACATCTAACTTTGCAAATGCGGAAGGCGGCGGAGTGGTCTGTGACAGTGGTGGAATAATCCGCAATTGTCTTATAGTTGAAAATTCGGCGACTGATGATTCCGGCGGAGTTGCCTGCTGGCATGACGGGCCGGTTGTTCAAAACTGTACAATTGTGAGTAACTCGGCTGAATCCGGCGGCGGGCTTGAACTGTGGAATGGAGGCCAGGTTGTGAACTGTATTGTATACTACAACACCGCTGATGATGGTCCTAACTATTGGATGAATGTGACTAACATCCTGTACACATGCACTACACCACTAGTTGCCGGAGCGGGCAATATCACCAACTCCCCTGTTTTTATTAACATCGGGGCGGGTGATTTCCGTTTATCGAGTGTGTCGCCATGCATCAACACCGGGACAAACGTGGCGTGGATGACAGGAGCAACAGATCTCGATGGCCGGCCACGGATAATTGATGACATAGTTGACATGGGTACATACGAATTTGCTCCGTATCCCATTATTTCTGTAATACCCGTGATTATCGACTTCGGATTGGTTCCTGTATTCAACGAAACGAATAAATCAGCACGTGTGAAAAACATTGGCAGTGGTGTCCTGACAGGCGCTGTCCAGAATGTGGTGCTGCCGTTCAGTATTGATGCCGCGAGCCCGTCAAGCTACATACTGTCCGAAATGGCAGGTGCGACAATTACTTTCCGCTTTGCACCGACCGACATAGATGGTTACTCAAATAGTGTTGCCTTTACCGGTGGTGATGGGGCGAGTGTCATTTTAACTGGTGAAAGTGTACCGGAACCGGGGGCAGGATTTTTGATTTTAAATTTTGGATTTTTGATTAGGTTGAGGAAATTCAGCAGATAATCCATGACATCCATAAGGGTTACTTCGGATAACTGAATTCATAGGTAACTATCTCTCCTTTCTTGTTGAAGAGTGTGTAGGTTTCTCTAATAACATCAACGATTGTACTGCTAACCTTGCGGACGAAAACCTCTTTGGAAAGCCTGGCAACATCACCATCGGCAGGCGGGCTGCTCCACTTCTCTTTCTTGAGCTTCTTATCGCACACAATTACACTGGACTCCGAACCGTTATCGGTTAAAAAATACGCTTTGCCATCAGCTTCCAGCCGTGCCCACCCACCGACATCTTTCATACCGAGATTCTTCAACCCCTTACCCTTGTAAACATAAAAAGTGTTACTGCCTCCGTCCAGGGGTTTGCGAACATATAATGACTTGCCGTCAAAACAATTGAAGTACCAGACATTGCCAACTTCAGCCATTGATTGGTTGTTCAGTATCGTTTCGCCTTTTCGGTCAACATATGTAAGTGGAGAATTGGTGTTCGCTTTATTCGTCCAATAAAGAATGCCCCCCTTTGAGTCGGATTCGACATAGAGTGAGGCATCCACCGGGTTTGTTATGGTGTGCTGTGAAACAACCTTTTTCCCGTTTTTCCTGCATGTGATGTTCAAAACATTATTGCTCTGAACGCGGCGAACGACCAGTCCATTACCGAGTGCAACGATATCGCCTGCCCCAGGCGTGTCAGTCCACTTCTCCTTCATAAGATTTTTGTCGAAGACTTTGATTCCTTCGCTATTGGCATACGTCAGGAACACTATGATGTCTGATCCATCGAACCACGCGGAACTGAAATTATCGATCGCGCTCTCGGCGGATTTTATGAACTCACCATTCCCGGTCTTATAGGCAACAAGCTTTTTATTGACGTGGTCATATACTATAATATGCTTGCCGTCATAGCACTGCACCGAGAAGTTCGGATCGATTCCCCCGGGCAGTTTATCATCAATTCTCTTGTTATTGTACTTGTCAGTGATGGTAAAGCCGTTGGTATAAGTGTCTAAACTTTTGTATTTCTTATCCTCACATCCGAGTTCATTTGTGCGGTACCAGGACTCCCAAACCTGCATATACTTGAACGACAACACACTCAAGTCATTACCGAACTCGACTCTAAAGAATGAATCTGTATAATAATGACTGAATATCCAGTCGCTCCAATTAGAGATCGCATGCCAGTTGAGCGTTATTGTCCCGACATCTCCCGCGTTGTCTCCCGATACCTGGATTTGATACGTAGTACCTGGACCAGCCTCAACGCAAACAGCGCTTTGTTGGGTGCCTAACGCATCGTTGTTGCTGGTCATCACGTAAAGTGAACTTAAGGTATCACCGACGAAGGCCGTAAGGTATGTATCAAAACTGCTGCCGAACGTATCTACCTGATAGTAAGCATACTTCGGCGGGGTCCATGTCCACCAGACAGTTTTTGTGTTACCGAAGTGTGTCTCGTCGGATTCAAGCGATGCGTCAATGTTGGAACCCGAAACAGACCCGCTTGGACCTGCAATCGTTTCACGATCGGCAAAATTATCATTGAGTGGGGGGGCAGACACAGCAATTACCGATGCAGCCGTCAGAGCGATGCATGCCAATAGTATTCTTTTCATGGTGTCCTTCGTCGGTATTAAATTAGAACGTCGCTTTGCCGGCGGTTTTCTGGTTGAAACGGACCCGGACTTCTCCGCTGCCTTTCCAGGCCGCAAAATCGGCCGAGACATTGATCGTGACAAGCGGGTCCATGGCCGCACCGAGGGCGTTGGCAGTCATATCATAATTAGCAGCCATGACAGACACGGTTTTATCTTTAAGAGAAACTGTTGCTTTCTTGATTGGGGTCACCGCGCCTTTAGGACGTTTGTAGGACAGGACATCCTTTTTGTTCGTGAATTCCGAGGCGGGAATGACCTGGGAGAGGATCACGCCGTTTTCGCCGGTGATGGTAATGCTGAAGACGGTATCGGCACCGGTCGTGGTACCGTTAAGGGTAGCGGACAGGATACATTTATCTTTACCAGTCGAGCTCGAATCGGCTATAGACGCGTTATCGACATAAAACAACGGGATTGACACATCGGTAGGTTCGGAATACTTGCCATTGTCAAGCACAACGTTGCGATGCTGACCGTAAATAATGGGGAAACCGCGCAGGGTGATTTTGAGATCGGGAGTTGTAGAGCCGACTGGATCAATTTTTCTGGCGCTGAACAGGACGCGGTGATGTGTGGGATCGATCAGGCCTTTAACTTCAGGAGTACTGAACTGAAATTTCGAGCCTTTAGGCATAACGGGAATATTTTTGGCGGAGTAGGTACCCAGGGAGAAGGAAACAGCTGAAACAGGCATTTGGCCGGGCCAGTTATAGCCTGCAACACATTTAATAGAGCTTTTGCCCGGACCTTTATCAGTCGTTTTCAGGGAATAGATTTTCAAGGCGTCACCGGCGCCGCTGACAATCGCGATATCATCGCACTGGGTCAAACCGTCTCCGATCACACCGAGAGAAGTAGTGTGAGCGGTATTAGTATCGGCGATAAACAGTTCAGTTCTGAATTCAGTCGCGTTTAAAGCGCCCAGGTAGAGGATGCCGTGTTCATCATCGAAATCCATACCCTGGCTGAAATTGATACTGAAATCAAGAAATCCGAGAACGGAACTGAATCCCGTTGATTTATCTATCAAAACAATATTGTCGTTGACTAAGTCCATACCATACATTTGACCACGAGGACTTATGGCGATATCAATCAGCGCGGGACTGTTTTCAACCGGACCAATCAAGGTTGGAACACCGGTAGCGGGATCGATAGTGAATAATCTCGATTCGGAAACACTGGTTGAGCAGGCATACAGCGTTCCGTCCGGGTCGGCGGCCATACCTGTCCATGATTGCCAGGTGCCGGTAGGGGCGCAGGGGCCGATGACGGTTTGGATACCGTCGGTAGAAATAGTGACAAATTCATTGCCGGAATACGTAACGCCATACAGTTTGGAATAATCACCGTCAAGAAAATCTGCGCCGGCAGTAAAATCGACATTAGTGCCATGGAAAAGAACCATACCGGGATCGGTATTAAGGAAGGTTGCCAAAGTTTTGAGGCCATTATATGGCGCGAAACACTGGGCCTGGGGGACGCAGAGCCCGCCGGCCCAGGTTGCAATCGCCAGGGAATCAAGCTTGAAAAGCGAATTGTCTACTGGATAGAGCAACGTAGTATTTCCTGTTTCCAGGTTGGCAACACGGATTTCGGCTCTAAATGTCGAATCATTGAAGGCGGAGATATAGAGAATACCGGTTTTGTCGTCAAAGTCCATTCCCTGGCTGTGATTGGCATCATAGCCGATCGGGCCGATGATAGTACTTTTGGCGGGATTTTTGTCTATGAGAATAAGATTGTCGTTTAAAATATCGAGACCGTAGATATCGCCCTGGGCGTTAATGGCAATCGCAATCAAGAGCGGGGCATTGCTGACGACGCCCATCGAGTAGGGAATACCGTTTTCGGGATTAATAATGTATAGTTTAGAGATATTGTTGTCAGTGGAACAGGCGTACAACGTTCCATTCGGGTGGCCGGCCATGCCGGTCCATACCTCCCAGCTGTCATCGGGGAAACATGGCCCGACGACAGAGAGAATACCGGAATGGGTATCGATCTTCACGAATTCATTACTGAAGTAACTAACGCCATACAAGGTGTCATAATTATCTTTGAGGAAATCGGCGCCGGAAATAAATCTGTCAGGAAAAACTTTTGATTCGAATGAGTTGGACTGCGTCACATTGAAAAACGTGAACTTTTTGCTGGTATGGTCGATAGCGTAACCGGGCACGCCGAGACTGGATAGAGCTGACAAGGGCTGCTCATGAGCCGCGGGTGTAACGCTATGCGCGGGAAAGGGTGCCGGGCCGGTCGATGTTTCATTTGCTTGACATATACATGTGGATGCGGAAATAATAAAAAGGATGATAATAGGCAGAAGTTTCATGGGTCCTCCCGGCGGAAAGTGAAATAACAATATTCACACTGTTATAATAAAATCCTTATTGAATTATTATAAACCTTTACCATAACTAAGTCAATTTTCATGTTGTATTAAGATCGTGATGGGATGAAGGGAAGCCGGGTTGATTCATGCCGGCATTTATCAGGGATCCGATGTATGACGGCGCGGCGGATCCGACGCGAGGAGATCATGCCTACATTTTCTATTTCATGCATGCCGGCCGGATACATGGTGAAAAGGCGGCGCCGGTGAATGAGGTGTATCCGTATGAGTGGAAACGGACAGCGATCCAGGTTGCACAATTAAAGCATGTTGACGGTACGCTGCTGTGTGACCGGAACGAGCCGTTCGTGTTGGAATTAAGGGAACCGCGAGAGTAGGGGTTCAGGGTTCAGAGGGCAGTCAGTGTGGGAGGCCGGTTCCACACGGGCGACTGTTTTCCGAGAGCAGGTGTTACTTGAGTAGCAACCGTTTGTCTCTAAACGGCGTACATATACGCTTCCGCATAAAAAGACAGCCTGAAGGCTGGACTCCAATCCTCACTGGCAGGAGACTTCGCAGGTAAAAATCTGTTCAGCATTGGTAGTTGACAGTTCGCAAGCAGGTCGCGCGTCGGAACCGCCCTCCCACGCTCTATTACTCCATTAAGGGCGGACACAGGGGTCTGCCCCTACACATTACTCCAACACTCCAATTGAAATAATTTCTGTGTTATTCTGTGTATTCTGTGGTTCAAAAATTTGTTGGATTGCGCTTGTGTTTTGGTATGGAATAATATTTATGGTATACTTGAAGAAAGGAGTAAAAGAATGGCCGGAAAAGAATTACACATGCGGAAAGTAGTTATAGTGGGAGCGGGCTCGGTCGGCGCGACTTTTGCCTACGCACTGGCAATGCGGGGAGTATCGGATGAAAAAATATTGACAAAGGAGGACGTATGATATACCAACTGAAAATATCATTATTGCATTGTGCTAATCCAGTATGGCGGCGCATTCTGGTGGAAGGCAGTACGACATTACACGAAGTGCATTATCTGATCCAAAACGCGCTGGGATGGACAAACAGCCATCCGCATGAATTTTACATTGATGGAGAGTTATACAGTGCGCCGGACCCGGAATATGGGGATGATATGCTGGACGAAAATGAATACACGCTTGAAGCGGTCTGTCCGGACGAATCCAGCACAATGCTGTATACCTATGATTTCGGCGATGAGTGGGAGCACCGGATCGTAGTGGAAACGATTGATGAACGAGAAGCGATCGACGGATTACCGTATTGTTCGGAGGGTGAGGGAGCATGCCCGCCGGAGGACTGCGGCGGGCCGTTGGGGTATGAAAGAATTCTGAAAATACTTGCGAACGGGCAGGATCCTGAATACGATACCATAAGCGAACAACTGGGTGAAGAATTCGACCCGAAGTATTTTGATATCAAGGCCGCGAATAACCGGATCACTGAGAACATATTAAAAGAACCCGGGCTGTTTGATCATGATGGACAGGAAGAAAATCTTGATGAAGAAGAAGAGTGGTAACATGAGCTGATTCCACACGGGCGACTGTTTTCCGAGGGCAGGTGTTTGGTTATTCGGTTTAAAGTTTAAGGTTTAAAGGGGATAGGGGTACATGGTGCATGGAGTGTGTTTGCATGAGTCACCTGCTGCGGAGCAGCTGGTGCTACTCGAGTAGCAACCGTTTGTCCCAAACGGTTGTTTTGATCTGCAAACATATGAATGTACGATTCCGCTTGAAAAAAACAGCCTGAAGGCTTGACTCCAATCCACGCCGTTGGCGGGACCAGAAAGGTTGGCACCTGTCCGGCGCTATCGGTCTTCAGGTGTTTGTTCCGGTTAGACTCCAACGTGAGGAGTGAGCGAACATGCCGGGGATTCCCCTCAATGTTCGTTGTATGCTGACTGCCCGGAATGTGACGAGTGAATGAGTGGTTGGATTCAAACTGATTCACCAGCGATTCCGCCAGCGGCGTGAATCACTGGGGTCTTTATTATAGATGGATGATGGTAAATGGTTGATGGGTGATGGAATTGTCAGGGTTCAGATTTGAATAACTGAGTTTTCAGAACCGAACTCATTTGAAACCAAGGCGTCCGGGGCCTGGTCGTTTTCCCAGCGTTTACCATCGAGCAGGTAACGGAATTCGTAGATGAAACCGGTGGGAAGCGAGACGGTAAGACTGAAGCCGCCATTTTTAAGAGGTTTCATGGGATGTGAGCGTGAATTCCAGCTGTTAAAATCACCGCATAGAGACGCTTTGGCCGCCTTTAATTCGGGCGGGAGCGAAAAAGTGACCCGGCAGACTTTTCCTGTTTTTGTGTACGTTTTCTTCAACATATACCCTCCTTGCGAAACAATTGTTATGCATACATAATTGTATGATAGAAGGAAGGGAATGTCAAGCGGAATTGACCCTAAATCCGCGATGGGATGGAACTGAACACTAATTTTGAGATATTTCAAAAATAGTACTATACTCGCACACGTTAATCGTGACCGCAATCTTAGACTGAAAAGAGAGGATAAATGAATGACTAAAACGGCAAATAGATGTGAAGAAAAATCAACACCCAAAAGGGGAACGTAAAAAGCTCATATCATCCCACCCTGATGGGTAGCCGTATGCACAGCATCTACCACGTTGCGAGACACTTGGCGTATAAAAATACGCTCGCGTATCTCGCGCCTCGTATCTACTGCACCTACGTCTATCGCGGAATTAGGGGGTTAATTGACGGAAATCACGGCGGAAGCTGAAAGGCCGCGGGTATCCGTGCAGGCGATAAGATGCCTGCCTTTGCGGAGTTCCCAGCCAAAGCCGGATGAGGAAGGACATAATCCGATATACGTATTATCAACAAACCAATACAGGATATCGGCAGAACCGCTGGCCGACAAACGGAGTTCCTGAATTGAGGTAGAGGCAGATTGCATCAGATGATAGGTACTGCCGTGCCGGGGAGAGAGAATCCGGAGGCGTGATTCTTGTGACGCCGGCACAGCAGCAGAGTCTGGTGAATAAGATTGATTGCCTGCCCGGGCAAGGTAAGCAGCGATATCAGGCGGCCAGGTTTCAGTGATTTCCAGAGAACTGGTGTTGGACTTATTCGACAGATCGGCCGGCACAGAGCCGGAAGCGTGATTAACGGGCCGCGGTTGATGAACCAGGCACGGTTTTGGATTCGATACTCCCGCAATGCACACAGCGTCAACACACTCTTTGCACCAGGGCCCGGCAGGTTGACCACTGCGGGAACAGATTGAACGAGTAGCAATACCCTCCGGCTTACAAAACCAGGGAGCGTCACCGCCGGGGTAAAGATTGCGTAAGATATCATGGGCGATGGGCGCGGCGGCATCGAGGCCGGTAAGGATATCGGATGGATTGCCGTCCGGATTTCCGGTCCATACACCGACAACATACTGGGGATTATAGGCAACAGTCCAGGCATCGCGTTTACCGTTTGATGTTCCGGTTTTCCAGGCTACGCGGGGGAGAACGGCATCAGCGGCATGACCGGAGGCGGCGATAGCGCGTTCATCACCGCTGAGAATATCGGAAACGAGCCATGCGGCTTCGGGAGAGAACACCGATTGGCGCTGTCCGGGGGATTCAGCAGCGAGCAGATGATAAGGCGACCAGATACCCCGGCGGGCTAAACAGGCATAGGCATTAACAACATTCAGCAAAGAAACTTCAGCGGTGCCAAGCACGAGACTGAGACCGTAATGTCCGGGTGGTTTATCGATCGAATTGAGACCCAGGCTGTGGAGCAGATCGACAAACTCGTCCAGACCGACGCGTTGAGTCAGGGAGAGGGCGGGAATGTTCAATGAATTGATCAGGGCGTCCCGGGCGGAGACCAGGCCGGAATAGGACAGATCGGCATTGCGGGGTGCATAATCCGGGAACTGGACAGGTACATCACCGAGGATGGAATCGGGTGTAAGGATGCCGCGGTCGAAGGCGAGGGCATAGACAAACGGTTTAAGCGTAGAACCGGGAGAGCGCGGGGCCTGGCAGACATTAACCTGACCGGCATGGTCATTATCGAAATAATCGGGGGAGCCTATCATAGCCAATACATTGCCGGAAGAAACTTCAAGCACAACCACCGCCGTACCAAACACGCCCGCGGATTGAAGCCGCCGGGAATGGCGTGCTGCGGCTGATTCGACAATGCTTTGAACAGTAGGATCAAGGGTAGTCCGGACCGAGCCGTTAGAATCGGCGAGTGAAGAGCACAGATACTCACGGGATTGAAGAACCAGATCGCAAAAATGAGGAGCGCTGAACGGGTTGGATTTTTTAACAACCGAGACAGGCTGCGAACGGGCGGTGCGGGATTCGGCAGGAGAAAGGAAGCCGAGGGAGGCCATTCTTTCAATGACATAGTTTCTGCGCTTGAAAGCCGCGTCGGGATGGATGTCCGGACGGAAGCGGGTAGGCGCCTGAAGCATGCCGACTAAAAGGGTGGCTTCGCCCATCGTCAATTCGCCCGCACTGGTGCCGAAATAGTAGCGGCTGGCCGCTTCAATACCGGTAAGGTTGGCGCCGAAAGGAGCATGATTAAGATAGAGTTCCAGGATTTGATCTTTTGAAAATCGTGATTCTAATTGCAGGGCGCGAAAGGCTTCGATGCACTTGGTCTTAACCGTCCGGTCGCGCGGATTGGTTATGCGAATCAACTGGGTGGAAATAGTGGAAGCGCCGGAGGTGATACGTGCGAGACTGAGATTAAACCACAGAGCGCGCAAGGCGGCAATCAGATCGATACCGGGGTGGGAATAGAAGCGTTTATCTTCGGCGGCTATCAGTGCCTTAGCGGTCCAGGCACCGCTATCGGCCAGGGGGACCGGGCGGCACAAGGCGTCATTATTACCGAGGACAACCCGCAGAGGTTGGCCATCGGAGTCAGTTAACATGAGTGAAACGGGGAATTGGGAAACATGCTTGTCGGGAAACGGGAACAGGAACCAGGCCGCAGTGAACAGCGCGCAGCAGAATAATGCAACTACCGCGGCGGGCAGGAGAAACTTCCGGCGTATGAACCTTAACAGAGATAAAGAAATTCTAAACATATAAACACAAATTAAACCGTTTAGATAGATTACTGATCAGACGTAACCGTCAAAGAAGTTTTACCGTGAACACTTTTAACCATTGGATCATACATGCATTCGGCCGACGCGGGCGGATAGATAAATGTGCCTGTTGTAACGGCGCGGACGGCATAAAAATACTTTTGAATGCCGTGAGCGCTGTCGATGCTGATAATTACGCGATCATCGCGCATATCGATATTCTGGGGAGCGATAATGGAAATATTTGCGGTCCAGGGCACAAGTTGAGACGTTTTCAAATTTGGATTTTCAATTTCCAGCCCGGCAGGCAGTAAGTCTTCAATGATGATATTGCGGCGGGTAACATTACCGGTATCAAGGGTAAGTTTAACAATAACGAGCTCTCCCTGTTTCAATTGAGCGGCATTAATTTCAGACCCGTTGAGATCGAGCCAGGTGCGGCGAATGCTGATTCTCTGGTCGCGTTCCCTGCTGGTCCCGGAAGCGGGAATGCCCTGAGACTGCCAGGAGAAGTACAGGGTACCGGGTCCGGCATTAGCAATCGATATATCACCTGAACTGGTGAAAACAGGAATAAAGTGCCATGTCTGGGTGTCGGAAATAGAATGCGACTGGGCCCCGGCATTCCAGGCGACCCGGGCAGAGAACGGTTTGCGTTGAGCATTGACAAAACGGGCATATTTTCCGAGAGCCATCAAAGCCATGGCGTTGTCCTGAGTCGTATACCAGCCGCCGTTTATTTTCATGTTCTGGAGTTGGTTGACAAGCACGGGAACATAGGGTGATTGCGGATTTATGTCCATCCACAACGAAAGCAGGAGGGCAGCGGAACGGATATCGCTATTGAGACAGCCGCTGGTTTCACGGTCGATCTTATCCAGGCCGGCAATGCCGGTATTATTGAGCAGGTCGCCTGCCATTCTGAGCTGGCCGGAAGCTGCCAGGGCGCCGACAACGTTCAGGCGGGAGGGCAGGGAAAGCTGGGAGAACATTTCCTGCATATAGGGCAACCAGGAAGAAACGGAGCGGCCACTGAGTGCCAGGACGAAACAGGCATACGTGCGCAGGCACATGGTGTTCTGCCATTCAGATAGTTTTTTCGGGTCATACGCCGGGGGCTTTTTATCCAGGAGCTTTTCAAGCCAGTGCAGGGCAGCGGACTTCTGGCCGGCAGGCACGGAATACCCGGCTTTCTCAGCTTCAACGAGGAAATGGGTCGCATAAATCGAACCATAATCATAAGTAGAGATAGACTGGGGCCAATATGAGAAACTACCGTCGTACTGCTGCATTGAAAGGACGCGATAGATGCCTGACTGAACAAAGTAAGCAGTTTCGGACGGGCCCATGGTACCTGGCCGGACCATGGCAGCCAGGTCAGCTAAGTAGAGCAGTGGAAAGGACGAGGAGGTTGTCTGTTCAATGCAGCCATAGGGGTAATTAAGCAGGTATTCGATTCCGCCCGCCAGGGTAACGGAAGGATACCCTGAACACCAGAGATTATTACGACTGGAATCTTTGAACCAGTTGGCGGGAAGAGAGAGAACGGCATTACTGCCTGGACCAACGGAGCCGAAGTCGGAAACACATTCCAGGGAGGAGGGGGGCCTGACTGGCAATTCAATGGTTTCCTGCCACGATTCATCCGTGGTCCAGGCCTTAAAGACTAGCGTTCCTTTTCCGGGAGTGTCCAGGGCGGTAAGGGTAAAAGGGAAAACAAACTGGCCGTCAGATGCTACCACCTGCTGAGCATCGGATGGCGAAACGGACAGGGGACCATCAGTAGAGACACTAACCTGCACTACCTGATTGGATCCGGTTTCGTTAAAAACTCTGACGGGCAGACTGCAGGTATCGGCTGGGGCAAGGAAGCGGGGCAGACCGGTTTGCACGATCAACTTTCGTTTTACGATGACGGAATCATCAGCGCAACCGAGCAGGTTTTGTCCCGCGGCGACCACCATCAGCCGTAATGAACCGGAGAATTCAGGAATAACGAGAGGAACAACAACCGAACCATTGGTATCCGACAGAACGGTGCCGGACCAGAGAGCCACGGGTTTAAAGCGTTTGGCGGAAACGGGATTAAGACGATGACGCAGGTCGGTGCCGGATGTCGGGGCGGAATCACCGCCGGGATCAGAGCGATCGCTGGTAAGATCATCTTCAATTTCGGGCATAAGGAAACTATACAGATCAAAAAGGGAGACCGAGAGCCGGCGTTGCGATTCGAAGAACAGGAGCGGATCGGGACTCTGAAGATCGGTAAGCATACAAATCCCTTCATCAACCGCCGCGACAGTAATTTCGACGATAACATTTGTACTGAGATGAATACTAACGGGCAAGACAGTGTTCGGACGGATTTGGTCGGGAACATCGATGGATACACCGATCTTTTTATCCGGTCTAGATACGCGCAGGGGAATGATACCGGCGGCGCGATGCGTATTAACCGTATCCCCGGGTTTAACGGGCCTGATAACACAGACGGAACAATAGACATTGGGAGGGTAGGAAGCTTTGACGGGAAGAGATAGTTCGAGTGTGTTTTTATCGAGATTGATGACGCGGGATTCAAGCACGCGATCGGATTCGATAGTCAAAAGGGCGGTGCCGGTAAAAGGAGCTTTGATAAGAAGGGTAGCGGTTTCGCCGGCAGTATACGATTCTTTATTCAAAGCCAGGTCTATCCGGCCGGGTTTATCCATCGACCAGGAATGCCAGTCCTGACCCGGTTGAACGGCATAACATGTAGTTGAGGCGGAGATACCGGCATTGGAACAGGAGCCTGAAATAAGGTAATGACCGGGCGATGCGACCGGAAAGACGCAGGAAACAGGCGTGCCTGAAATGCTGAGGGAAACAGATGATACAGGGGTAAGTATACGTTCCGATACATATCTGAATTTACCGTTGCTGTCTTCTTTAAGAACGGTAGACCAGTATATTTCCGACAAGGTAACAGTTAGCGGCACAGGAGACGCAAGGGCATTACCGCCGTTATCGACTGCTACCCAGGATGAAGAAAGAGCGGAACCGGCATGGATCATGGAACCGTTGGCATCGAGGCGGACGCCGAGATAGAAGGGATAGACATCGATCATGCGGGAGGTATAAGCGGAAACGGTACGGCCGCTGGTTTCTCTGACGGTACCGCTGAGGACCGCTTTAACGGCGGAAGGGGGGCGCCATTGTTTAGAGACCGGGACAGTAAACATGGTTGAGCCGTTAGTATTGAGGATGGCAGAGCCGATTTTTTGATAAGAATGGGCAAATGACTTTTCGGAATCGGAGAAGATGAATGCTGGCCAGTTTGATGGTGAAAAGACGGCAGGTTGAAATGTAACGGCCGCATCGGCAGGCAAACCGGCTGCAGGTCGTCCGAACAGATGGGCAGCCGAGACAGTCAGAGAGAAGGACTCGTTAGTCCGGCCCGGATCGGTTTTGGCCGAGACCTTAATCCGGGGTGGTACAAATTCTTCCAGGGAAAGGGTTAGAGAACCGATAACGGTATTAGTACCGGGCAGGAGGAGATCGCAGCGATATTTACCGGTAGGGATATAGTTTTCCCAGTTGAACGTGAATTC
>CAZCLS010000018.1:0-1695 GCA_964499565.1 uncultured bacterium | reverse complement strand
AGATAGGAGATATCATTACTGTTCTGAACAAGAATCAGGAATGGATCGGCTTCGGAATTATTGGGATCGAGGGTAAAATGAACCAGACCGTTTGTATCGGTTTGGCCGGTGCACATGATCTGATTGGCTTTGGAATAAACGGTTACCAGAGCATTGCTGACCGGAGCGGGAGAATGGATGGAATTGGCCCAGACAAGCAGGTCATTGGCGGACTGGCGAACTGAGATGCCGATGTCGGTAACAATAACCAGATGTTTGGTGGATGACCCCTTATCGGGTTTGGCGGTAATAATGAAACCGCCGGACGTAAAATCACCCATAATATCGGGGAGGTACACATACGTCTGGGTTGCGCAGTTTGGAGGAGCGGTCAGGGAATACGAACGTGAGCCGGTAATGTGGCTGAGACCGTTACCGGAAGCAAAGTAGCTGTTGAAATTACCGGCCTGGCGCATAGCGTAATACACCAGGTTGTTGGGATAGATACGTTCGGCGGTCACCGTGAATTTTTTCAGATTGACACTGTTGATGGGAACAAGCAGACTGCCGCGGGATGAAAGATAGTTTCCGTCAGTCCGGAACGCCAGACGGGAAGGCCGGTCGGGCATATAGACGACGCGGGTGACATTGGAATCAAGAATACTGCCATTCAAAGCTTTGAGTCCCTTTGAGAACGTGAAAGTATATGCTTTGCCGGGAATGAACGGGCCGTTGAGTGTAATCGTGGAAGGATCCCAGGCATAATCGCGATTGACACTGAAAGAAAGGGGAGGAGAAACAGAGATAAAATCGCTGACATGCTGCTTCTCAATAGAGGTAGTAAAACTGACTTCGACATCATTATTGCCGAAAGAATGGCAGCGGGGTTTAAGGCGCAGAACTTTCAATTCAGTCTCGATCTGCATAGTTGAGGTGAAAAGGTTCTCAAGACCAAGGGGACCGTCTGCCGCGGGTAAACCCTTGTTGACCGTCACGCGGTAGGCACGGTACATGACCGGTTTCGTCTGCAGCAGAATAGTGCGCGATTCGGATTGGCCCAGAATCGTGTATTCTATTTCATTGTTGTTGGCAGTGATATGAATATAATCCGGAAGTTTGGCCCTGACAGGCGGGGAGGAGAACTCGATTTTCAGGGTAACAGCACGTTCACGGGAAAGCGCGGTTTGGGAGACTGAAAGTACGCTGAGGGCAGTGGAATGGAACGTGAACTCCCGCAGTTCAGGATCGAGTTCATGCTTGTTATTGAATTCATCATCGAAGGCGGCATAGAACTCGGTACAGGGGGTCCAGGGTTGTTCCGGTTCGAAGACAAGGTTCTGGGACGTCTTCCAGCAGAAGCGGCCGGGAACGGCCGGTTTGAATGAAACAGGACCGGCAGCCGACCAGACACCGATAGCATCCAGCGAAGCAGCGGGGGCAGAGAATGACCAGGACAGCGCCATGGAATTTGAAACACAGGAGTAAGAGCCGGGAGAAAATGTAACAGCAAGCGGTTTAATATCCTGTTTCCGGTTGACCATACGGGTAAGCTGATAGACGCCCCAGGCATTCAGAAAAAGGAAGGCTAAAGCCAGAACAAACCAACTGAAACGATACAGGGAAATTTTTGACATGGCAACTCCTGGTAAAAAGCTGATACAAAAAGAACTACGCGGTTATTATAACACAGGGAAGATTGCATGATAATTAAATGAA
>CAZCLS010000017.1:0-18444 GCA_964499565.1 uncultured bacterium | reverse complement strand
AGCACCAGCGCGCGAGATACCTGTGCCGGAAACAGCTGCTGGGCAGGAATCCGGAACAAGATACTAAACCAGAGTCGGGCGAATGACTGGATAAGGCGGTGCTGGTGGGTTGAGTTCCTTTATAACTAGTAACCATATAGAGATGTTCAAAATGCAACGTCCGATATTCTCAATTATCTTTCTAGTGACAGTTCTATGTGTGACGCTTTCTGCCAATGTGGTGCAGGCAGAACGTTACGACATCGTTAAAGACGGAAAGCGTACCGATTACGCACGGTTCGTCGGCATATTCGATCCCGGGCGGGAACAGAAGGACGACGGCACGTTCACCTTCGGCAACTTATACAACTACCTGTATGCCGGGGCCGGATTCACCAGTCCTGATGGACGGATTTACGCCAAACTTTCACTCAGCGAACCCGGTTCTCCCTCCGGCGCGATCCTGTCGGTGAACGACATGGGCGTGGCTTTGACGCAAGAGGACGATGGTCGATTCCGTGTTAACTATCACGTAAAGGATTTCAACGGTGGAGACAGTTCAGCCACACACGCCGGACACCCCCTTCCAAAGATACTTCCGGGACAACCGTTTGAGATCGAGGTTATTCTCAAAGACGGCAGTCTGACTATGAACGTCAATGGCGCAGAGGCGTGCTACATTCCCCAATGCCCGCAGTTGAAAAACATGCAGCCCGGAGAAACGATAGCCAGCCAGGGGGTGGAGTTGATCGCAGCAGTGCGGCCGTGGCGGGAACAAGAGATGAAGATATACGATTTCTTTGTTGAAACGGAGGGCCGGATCGTGCCCCTGCCGGAAATTAAGGATGTTTTCAAAAGCTCCCGCAGCCTTCGCAAAGAAGAACGCACAGAAAAGACAACGAATCTGTATCGTATCCCGGCACTGGCGGTAACCGGGAAAGGAACGCTGCTGGCATTCGCTGAGGGACGCCGCGACAATCCTGCCGACCACGGTAATATCGACACGGTGGTGAAACGCAGTGAAGACGGCGGGAAGACCTGGGGACCGGAGATTGTGGTTGCCGACGACGGAGAGAACACGATGGGGAATCCCTGTCCGGTGGTTGACCGGGATACCGGGCGGATCTGGCTGCATTTGAGCTGGAATGCCCACACACCGCCTGATGGCGGATACAAACCCGGGTTCGGCGAAGATTCCCGGAGAGCCTTTGTAACCTACAGTGATGATGACGGGATGACCTGGGCCACACCCAGAGAGATAACCAAAAACGTCAAGAAAGAGAATTGGTCGTGGTACGCCACCGGCCCGGGCGGGGGAATACAGTTGACGCGCGGAAAATATAAAGGCCGGCTGATCATTCCCGCTACTCACGTTGCCCACTTGGCCGAAGGCGGGCAGGTCAACCGCGGATTCATTGTTTACAGTGATGATCACGGCAAAACGTGGGAGATCGGCGAGCCTACGCAGGATGGACACAACGAAGCTGCAGCGGTGGAATTGGAAGACGGCCAGGTGATGCTGAACTGCCGGCTTCACGGGAACGCGACGAAGAATCAGAATCATCGCGGGGTATCGATTTCGCGGGATGGCGGAAAATCGTTCTACCGGCACTATTTCGATCAGACACTGATTGAACCGCGCTGCCAGGGGTCGCTTGAGCGTGTGCGCTGGGGCGCGGACGGAAAGCCGGGCGTGATTGCGTTTTCCAATCCGGCCTGGCCCTGGCGAACGCACGTGATGGTGCGCTACAGCTACGACGATGGCAAGACCTGGCCTGCCGGACGCATGATCTATCCGCATACCAGCGCCTACAGCGATCTCGCCGTGCTTCCCGACGGACGGGTGGCGGTGATGTTTGAGAAAGACTGGTGGGGATCGCTGGGACTGGCGATTTTACCGCCCCCGCTCCCCGAACCGCCGGCGGCGGATGAATAATTCCGGGTATGGGATTCTACTCAACGGGAAGACGCAAGGCCCTCCCTACTACAAATGGAGACGGAAATATTATGATCCCCAAAAAACGCATTTTTACTTCTTCACTGTTGTTTGCTTCACTAATCACATACACAGTACTTGGGGCCGAGGCCGAAACCGGTGCCGGCAGCACCAGTCCGGCGACGGGGCCTGCAGAACGGATGGCGTCATGGGAACAGCATGTAAAACTGAAAAAAGAATCGATCTTCAAGGATGTGGAATGGATTGCTGTCGGCCCCCGGATACAAGGGGGAAAGATCGAGAGCATCTGGGTTCCCAAGACTCAAAAATCAACGATTTACGTTGGTGTAGGATCAGGCAACCTTTGGAAAACGGTGAATAACGGAACGACCTGGAACCCGATTTTTGAGGAAGAATCTACATTCTCTATTGCGGTCGTGACCGTTTCCGACAAAGATCCCAACCTGGTCTGGGTTGGAACGGGCGAGCCGCACATGGCGCGCAGTTCCTTTGCCGGAACCGGAGTATTCAAGTCGAACAACGCCGGAGAAACCTGGCAACACATGGGGCTGGTCGATACACACCATATCGGGCGGATTCTGATCGACCCGGAGAATAACGACGTTGTATACGTTGCAGCGCTGGGGCACCAGTATACCTACAACGAGGAACGGGGAGTATTCAAGACCACCGACGGGGGAAAGAGCTGGGAAAAGATCCTCTACATTTCCGATAAGGTGGGGGTGGTAGAACTCGCGATGGATCCCTCGGACAACAAGACCCTGTATGCCATAGCCTGGGAGCGGGACCGAAAAGCGTGGAACAATGTCGAGGCCGGACCCGGCAGCGGGCTGTATAAATCAACTGACGCCGGCACAAGCTGGAAACGGATAACCCGGGGCTTGCCCACGGGAGAGAAGGTCGGCAGAATGGGCATCGCCATCGCGCCCTCTAATCCGAACATTCTCTACATTATCTGCGACCATCGCGGTGTCGGGGGCGAAGTGTATAGCTCCGATGACAGGGGAGAAAGCTGGCGCAAGACCCACGAAGGAGCGGTCAAGACGGGGATCGGGTATGACTTTTGCCTTATCAGGGTATTGCCGGACAATGAAGACGAAATTTTCATTGTAGGGTTCAATCTTCTTTATTCACCCGACGCAGGCAAGACCCAAATCAGTCTTTCCGAGCGTAAAGTACCCATGCTTTCGTATAAAGCCGTCAGGAAGACTCCGCACTGCGACAATCATGATATGTTTATTGACCCCGATGATCCCAACCGGGTCATGCTGGGCACCGACGGAGGGCTGTACATATCGTACGACCGGGCGAAAACATGGCTACACGTCAACACAATACCCATTGCTGAATTTTACGCGATTTCGGTCGACCGGAGAAAGCCGTACAAAATATGGGGAGGTACCCAGGATAACGGTATACTTGGCGGCGAAGCGGAACCAATGACTCTTGGGCTGGAGCACTGGACATGGGATGGCGGCGGAGACAACTATGTAACACGGATAGATCCGAACGATCTGGACACGATGTATTTCGAGGGCATGTTCGGCGCGCTGGGGCGAAGAGACCTGAAGACCGGCAAAAGCAAAGGGATCAAGCCACATATGCCACCGTGGTCACCGCAATTACGATTCAACTGGATGACACCGTTTATCCTGTCGCATTACAACTCGCGGACGCTCTATGTGGGTGCTAACAGGGTTTTGAAGAGTGAGAACAGAGGAGAAGACTGGACCTGCATCAGCCCGGACTTGACGACCAATCCGGGACCGGAGAAACAAGGGGACGTTCCCTACGGAACCATTACCGACATATCCGAGTCCGAACTGATGAAGGGATTACTCTATGCCGGAACGGATGACGGCCAGGTTCATGTTACCAAAGATGACGGAGAGAGCTGGACGAAGATCACCCAGGGCCTGCCGGACAAATGGGTAACCCGCCTGGTAGCATCGAAGTATGAGACTAATACTGTATTTGTCTCGCTGACCGGATACCGGGAGGATGATTTTGAAACGTATCTCTACATGTCGACTGATTGCGGAAAGAGCTGGAAATCGATTTCAGCCAATCTGCCGTCCGAGTCGATCAATGTGATTCGTGAAGATCCGGGCGATAAAGACATTCTCTACGTTGGGACGGAACTTGGCATCTATTGTTCAATAGACCGCGGAAAGAGCTGGCATTCATTATGCAACCATCTTCCTACCACGCCGGTGCATGATATTGCCGTTCACCCCATCGAGGGAGACCTGGTGATCGGCACACATGGAAGGAGTGCGTTTGTACTGGACACCGCGAAGATCAAAGAAATAAAACAAAACAGATTATGACATGAGGGAATAGTTAAAGTCCGATGCAAAAATCGCTGGGAGATACAGATTGACATGCAAACGGGTGAAATCCTGCAAGTGGCAGTTCGCCGTTCCGATCTGATCGAGAGCATACACACCGGCAGCTTCTTTAACACTCATGTAAAGCTCTGGGTGTTTTTTCCAACCGGATTGATACTTGTAGTTATCGTGATTAGCGGACTGTATCTCTTTCTCCTGCCACAGTTCAACCACCGTGCAAATGGTAATGGAAAAATGAAGCCAATAGGGCAGACCCGGTATTCAAAAGATGAATAATGTAATGGGACAATGGGAGAACACGGTTACCCTCTTCATTTCCGACAACGGAGCCAGTACCGAGCAAATCATCAGGGGGTAACGGACACGATAAGAAAAAGGAGCACAGATGCGCAAACCTAACATTTTAATGATAACCTGTCACGACATCGGCCAGCATGTGGGATGCTATGGAGTTGATACCGTACAGACAGCAAATCTGGACAAGCTGGCAACTAAAGGCCTGCGTTTTGAAAACTTCTATTCTACGTCCGCGGTATGTTCACCCGGCAGAGGCAGTCTCCACACAGGACGATATCCGCAGTCCAATGGACTGATGGGCCTGATACATGAGCCGTGGTGGTGGAAACTGAAAGATACGGAACGTCATTCCGCGGAAATTCTTAAAGAGCTCGGATATGAACCCTGTCTGATTGGCTTCACTCACATCGGTGATCCCAAGCGGCTGGGATACGAAACAGTTCTTTCAGAACACAGTAAGGCACCTGAAAGCGTTGCGGCTGCCATGACACGGATTAAAACAGCGAAGACGAGGAACCGTCCGTTCTTTGCAAAGGTAGGATTTGGCGAAGTTCATCGCCGGTTTACACATGGGATAGACACTGAAAAAGGTGTATTCGTGCCGCCCTGGCTTAAAGAAACCAAAGATATACGAGACGATCTTGCTGCTTTCCAGGCCACCATCAGGTACTTTGACGAGCGGGTAGGCGAGATTCTCGATACTCTTGAAGCCAGTGCTATAGCTGAGAATACAGTTGTCATCATGACATCCGACCATGGCATACCGTATCCCGGGGCGAAGTGGAGCGTACGCAAAGCGGGAATAGAAGTTCCATTCATTATCTACCAACCCGGCACCGTTTTTTCCGGGGGAAAAGTTATCAAGGAGGTTATGAGTAATGTAGATGTGCTGCCAACGATCCTGGATTTCCTGGGCGCTGATATACCCGAGAACATAGAAGGGCACAGCTTCATGCCATTCATCAACGGCAAAACAAACAAACCACCCAGAACGGCGGCTTTCGCGCAATACACACCCGAGATGAAACGGGACAACCTTTCACGCTGCATTATAACTGATCGCTATCATCTTATCAGATACTTCGATCAAGGCCGGGAAGTTGACTACCCAGTGGATGTACATCCACAAACTTTCGCCGATCACCAGCAGCGCAGTAAGACAAAAGGAATGAACGCACGTCCTTTTGCACAGCTGTTTGATATCAAGAATGATCCGTATGAACTGAAAGACATTGGGTCGAAGAAGGAATATGCAGCAATCGTAGAAGAGTTATCCAGGCGCATACTCGACTGGATGGAGAGCGTGAAAGATCCCCTTCTTGAGGGGCCCCTCAGAACACCCTATTACGACAAAGCCATACGTGATTTAAAAAATGCCGGAAAAACTCCTGAAGGCGACCATCGTTCTAAAGGATCCCGGGAGTAACGGTGTTATGAAGATACTTGATACTGCAACTGCCTTCTGGCATATGGACGATGACAATCGTCAGTCAACGGATAACTCCCGGCTGACACTACATGGCACTGTCGAACTTGGTGTCGCGCTTGAAGGCGCAGAGCGGGAAGCGTCACTCCGGCGCGGCGGGAACGGCATAATCGCGCAGTTTGACGGCGGGCACCTGATCGTCGGTCTGGATGCAGCCGATCCCCTGCGGCTCACTGGTGACACGATGACCTTTGCTATTCGAGTCCGTGATCAGGATGGAACGTGGGATACACCGTTGTTTGCCAGGCATGCGCCCGACGATACGTACGGCAGTATTCTTCATCCGGCAAAGCTGAATACTCACATAGTTGGTTATTCTCAATCTAAACGGATCAAGCATGGCACCGCTATCGAGTATCTCTGGCGAACAACACCTCTTACAGAGCGGGTGCTTCCAGAATACTTTGAGCAGGGAGAAAAGCCCAACTTATTTAGATTCCATACCCAATGGGAAGAACAGTATGGTCTTGGGCGAAAAGGTGATTTCCTGAACGGTATTCTCAGACTTCAAACGCCAACAGATCTGATCGATACAGAACGATGGCATGACATTATCGTCCGTTTCGACCGGGTCAAGATCGAGATGTTTGTCGATGGTGTGCTATTGGATGAAGACTGGACGCACGGCAATCTGCACCAGTTTCAGGGACCATTTCTGATCGGGGCTGGATACCGGGAAGGCCGACTATGCTCCGGTTTTCATGGCCAGATCGATCATATCGGGCTTTGGAATCGCGCGTTGACGGACGAGGAGATCTCCGCATTGAGCGGTGGACGTGAAGAGACGTCCCGGTGTGATCGGGAGATCCTCGGACCTCGAAATCCGGTGGGACAATACTGGCGGCCGCACGGATACAACACATCGGTAGGCGACTGCATGGCCTTTGCGCACGACGATACGTTTCATATTTTCTTCTTATCCGACCGTCGTCACGGCGGCAGCAAATGGGGATTGCAGGCACTGCCCTGGGGACACGTCAGCACGAGAGATTTTATTCACTGGGATGAACACCCCTGCCCCCTGGATATTACCGAACCGTGGGAATGCTGCCTGGGAACGGGTTCTCTTGCGTACCATGACGGGCGCTACTATCTCTTTTACATCAAACATGACCGGCGCGCGTGGTTTGCCGATAATCCGAATTTCGGGGATACCATTTTTGTCGCCACCAGCGACGACGGAATTCATTTCAAGAAAGATCCAAAGGCATTGCTCGTGCCCGGGTTCTTTAACGAGAACGATATCAACCCCGACGTCTATCCCAATCAAACCGATGGCGGTTACCTGCTGAGCCTGTCGAACTGGAAAGTCTGGAAAACAACGGATATGAAGCGGTGGGAGGAAACCGCGCCCCTGTCCGCGCCCCAATGGTGGATATGTACGAGCCACTTCAAATGGAACGAGTGGTACTACTTCACATCGTTAGGGCGGTACTGGATGTCACGCCAGCCGATAGAGTCGGCAGAGGCATGGCACGCGCCCGGGCAGCAAGGGCTCTGGGATGGAATCAAGGTTCCCCAGGTCGCTGCATTGAACGGCCGGCATATCATGGTCGGCTTTACGCCGCCGCCGCCCAATGCATGCTATGGCGGGGAGCTGCTGGTGCGGGAACTGATTCAGCATCCTGATGGTATACTCGGGACAAAATGGCTGAAAGAAATGATACCTGAGAGCGGCACATCATTGAGCTTGCCTTTCAAAGCGACGCTTGGAAATGCAGTTGCCGAAGACGATGTGATCCGCATCAGTGCCCCGGCCGGCTTTGCGGTGGGTACACTTGAAAGAGTACCGCAGGATGTACGGATAACCCTCCGGGTAAATCCGGAGCCAGGCACCAGGCATTTCGGCCTTTGCGTTCGCGGTAAAGGAGAGTATCAATCAGGGTGCGAATTGCAGTTTTGTCCCTCTGACATGCGGGTCCAATTCGCACCCGTGACGGAGGGCCGTATGGCTGGGGAGTCCGGCAGATGGACAGGCATCAGCAGCGTGACAGACATCAACCGCCCGTTCACATTGGATGTGATAGTCAAGGATGACCTTATAGACGCGTGCATCGACAATCGGCGCACTCTTATCACGCGAAATCATACCCGCCTTGACGGCGATCAACTGTTTCTGTTCGTCAGCCATGGGACGGTTGTCTATGAAAATATCCAGGTATACCCATTGTCTTAGGGAGGGTCGTGGTTTCTCGTGTAACGGGGCACGGCAGCATTATTTCAATACCGATACCGACGCCGATACCGACGCCGAAGAAAGATTACGCATCAGGCTTTGAGTTATTTTGGACAAGCGTGACAATAACCAGAAAAAAACAAGGAACCATCCTATGTGGACATCGATATCCTGGAGCGTTTTCACTGCGACTGCATCCTGCTGGAACCCCCCTTCCCTCAAACCGGGCGCTGGAATCCCCGGGGTACCTATACATTCACAATACCCGCGGAATCCAATCCGCAGCCAGCGGAAGACGGCGGATGGACTATCAGCAAAGGAGATGATTCCATGCGCATGCCTGCGGGCGGTTATTTTTTTGACGGGGCCTGGTTATCGGACTGGGGACAGGGAGCCGAAGACGAGCGCATTACACTGTATGCTCGGGAAGCGGAACGGATATTCAAGGAGACTGAATACGCGACGAACTTCATCGGCTACAGCCATGGACTGGGTATGAACAGTTACGGCGGCGGCAGCATCGATGCGGCGATATTAGCTTTCGATGATCCTGAAACGCTGCATGAACTCAGGGAGAAGTACCTGGCTGACAGCATTGAACGAATGGGAAAAATCATTGATTCGTTCGGGAAGTACACGCAGTTAGTCACAATGGCAGATGACATGGGCACACAGCGGGGACCGCTGTGCAGTCCTGAATATATCGAGGAATTCTGCATTCCGTATTACCGGCGATTCTGCGAGTTTGTCCATGCCAACAGCGATATCAAGGTGTTTCTGCACACCTGCGGTTCTATAAAAAGTATAATTCCTTTATTAATCGATGCAGGGATCGATGTGCTGAACCCTGTTCAGATTTCAGCCGATAGTATGGATCCGCAGGAACTGAAAAATGAATTCGGAGACAAGATCTGTTTTTGGGGCGGCGGCTGCAACACGCAGCAGGTGTTGGGAACAGGAACACCGGCTGAAGTAGCGCGCGATGTGCGCCGCCTGGTGAGAATATTCAAAAAAGACTCTGGATTCGTGTTCAACCAGGTTCACAACATCCTGGGCAATGTACCTCCGGAGAACATCGTTGCGATGCTGGATACAGCCTACGAAGAAAGCTTCTACACCACTGAACTATGATCATTAAGAATTGAAAGAATATCATATACATAAATCTGCTATAATATTGCAGTGGTCGATTAATGAACATGTAACAGGAGTGGTAAACCATGACGTCACGCGAACGGATTCGATGTGCACTGAATCATCAACAGCCGGACTGTGTACCGATTGATTTCGGCGGGCATCGCTCAAGTGGTATTGCAGCAATCGCATACGCGAAACTGAAGAAAGCACTCGGAATAACATCTGGAGACATCTATGTCTACGACATGGTTCAGCAGCTGGCGATCGTTGAGCCCGCGGTGCTGGAGGCGGTTGGAGCGGATGTTGTGGAACTGGGCCGGGGGTTCATGCATGACGACGCCGACTGGAAGGCCTGGGTACTGCCTGACGGCACACCGTGCAAAATTCCATGCTATATCAACCTCGAGAAACGCGGCCGCGATTCTTACCTGCTTTCCGACGATGGTGTCGACCTGGCGGTCCAAAAGGACAGCTGCCTGTATTTTGAGCAAATCCACTGGCCCTGGCTGGACCGCAATCCGAACGAGCAGGATTTCTCGGACCTGGAGGATGCATTTCCCTATACCATGTGGACCGGGATACCGGTTCCGGGCGGGCATATCCCGTTAACTGACGACGGCTGCCGCCGGCTTGCAGACGGGGCCCGGAAATTACGCGCATCGACCGACCGGGCCATTCTCGGTATTTTTGGCGGGAACCTTTTTGAGGTGCCGCAGTTTCTATATCGCATGGATAATTATCTCATGCATATGGGCTTGTACCCGGAAGCCTGCATGCGCCTTTCTGATTCACTGTGTAATTTCTATATGCCGCGCCTGGAAAAATGGCTCGGTGCAGTCGGACCGTATATCGATGTTATCCTGTTCGGCGATGATCTTGGAGGGCAGAATGCTCCATTAATGTCACCCGAGATGTACCGCAGTTACTACAAACCATGGCATACGAAGCTATGGAAGCGCGCAAAAGAACTAGCACCGCAGGTCAATATCCACCTGCATGCCTGCGGCAGCATCGAATTGCTGCTGCCAGACCTTATCGAGGCCGGGCTGGAATCGTCAAACCCGGTTCAAATCACCTGCCGCGGCATGGAGCCAGCATACCTTAAGAAAAAATATGGTTCACAGTTTACTTTCTGGGGCGGGGGATGTGACACGCGAAATGTTTTACCCTTCGGAACACCGGATGACGTCCGGGAACATGTGCGCGGACTCATGTCAGTATGGACGCCCGGGGGCGGTTACGTGTTTCAGCAGGTGCATAATATTCTTGCGGATATTGCACCGGAAAACATACTCGCACTGTTCGAGACGGCAAGAGAATGACGATACCGTATTAGTGCAAAAAGATGCCGTAATTATCTATTTCAATTATCCGGAGTTTTTTTTATATTATTATGTATAGCAGGTATGGCAGAGCGCTATTTACTACCGCAGCTGCCTATAATATATATCAGGTCACCTGCACGAATGCTTTTTATCTGGGGATATATTAAGTAACCCCGGCGATTAATCCGCCGGGACCCGACAAGGAAAACTGGGAAAACCACCGGATCGTCCGCGTGAAAGAACATTCCGATAAGGTCAGCCAGATGTTCGCACTGTGGGAACGCAGTCACAAAACGTTCATGGAACAATCAGGAGAACAACGCGACTGAAACGAACCAAATAAAAAGGAGATCATGAAGGAAAACAGCAGAGCACAATTATCAAATATGCCGACAATGACACCGGGGAATGAACTTGCGGGTGAACTTACGGTATGGTCAGACAAGCCGGCAGACGAATGGGTTGAGGCATATCCCATCGGCAATGGGTCATTCGGAGCAATGGTATTCGGCGGGGTTGAAAAAGAGCGCATCCAGTTCAACCACGACACCCTTTTCACCGGCGCGCCGCACGATTATTCTCATACAGGTGCAGTTGCGTATCTGCCAATTATTCGCACGCTTCTTTTTGAAGGCAGGCAGGAGGAAGCTCATGAATTAGCCAACAAGGAATTCATGAGTGTCGGCGAAGACGGAAGTAACGGACAGCGGGCCTATCAGCCTTTTGGGGATCTGCGACTCACGTTTCCGCAATTCGATGGAAAAACAGCAGGGAACTACCGGCGTGAGTTAGACATTGATCAAGCAGTTACTTCTGTTGAATTTGACATAGAGGGCACGACTTACCGTCGCACGGTTTTTGCCTCCCATCCCGATAACGTGATCGTTATTCAACTCACAGCCAGCACAGCTGCAGCCATCAACTGCACTGCATCGATGACCAGTCCCCACGACGACGTGGTTTTTCAGACAGAGCCCTCTGGCCTGCTGGTGATGTCGGGCACGGTAAAAGCAGGAGTTACCCGGCTTGACGCGCGTCTGCAGGTTCGTGTCACAGGGGGCAGGATCGTTGCGAAAGACACTGCTCTGGAGATTGCGGATGCTGATCAGGTTACCTTCTTCCTGGCAGGTTCTTCCAGTTTTGTGAACTACCAGGATGTGAGCGGTGATCCAGCCAAAACCAATCTGGCAACATTGAAAAAAATCGAACAAAAACCGTATCAGGAAATAGAAGAGGATCATATACAGGATTACCGCTCTCTTTTTCGCAGAGTTTCACTGGACGTAGGTACGACAGAAAAAGCGAACCAGCCGACCGCGAACCGGCTTGAAGCATTTGATGAGAGAGACCCTCAACTTGTTCAGCTTTTCTTTCAATATGGGCGCTACCTTATGATAGCGAGCAGTCGGCCCGGCAGCCAGCCGGCGAATCTGCAGGGAATTTGGAATGAGTACATGCACCCGCCCTGGGAAAGCAAGTACACCTGCAACATCAATCTCGAGATGAACTACTGGCCGGCCGAAGCCACGAATCTACCAGAGTGCCACGAGCCGCTGTTCGATGCGCTCAAGGATCTATCGAAAACCGGGGCGAACGTGGCCAAAGAGCACTATGGAGCACGCGGTTGGGTGGTGCATCACAACTTCGACTTGTGGCGCGGGGCCGCGCCGATCAACAATGCCAACCACGGGATCTGGCCGACGGGCGGGGCCTGGATGTGTCAGCATCTTTGGTGGCACTATACATTCGGGTGTGACCATGAGTTTCTCCGGAATGCAGCCTATCCGCTTATGAAAGGAGCAGCGCTGTTCTTCGTTGATTACCTGATCGAAGATCCCAGAAACGATAAAGGCTGGTTGCTATCCGGACCATCCAATTCTCCTGAGCAGGGCGGACTGGTGATGGGGCCGACCATGGACCACCAGATTATCCGGAACCTGTTTGAAAATGTGATCGAGGCCTCACGCATTCTGGATATTGACAAAGACTTTCGGGAGCAGTTGGTTGACATGCGTAAACGTATTGCACCAAATCAGATCGGCAAACAAGGCCAGTTACAGGAGTGGCTGGAGGGCAAGGATGATCCTGAAGACGGGCACCGGCATGTATCTCATCTCTGGGGACTGCATCCGGGAAACGAGATCCATCCACTGTTGACGCCGGACCTGGCTGAAGCCTGTAAAGTAACCTTAAACCAGCGCGGCGATGACGGTACGGGCTGGTCTAAAGCGTGGAAGATAAACTTCTGGGCCCGATTGCTGGATGGTGATCATTCATTCAAGATGCTCAAGGAAGCTTTGCGGGGCAATACCTATCCAAACCTGTTTGACGTGTGTCCGCCATTTCAGATTGACGGAAATTTCGGGGCAACCGCAGGTATTACGGAGATGCTCCTTCAAAGTCATGCCGGAGAGATCAATCTACTGCCCGCGCTGCCATCCGCTTTACCCAATGGCCGTGTGAAAGGATTAAGGACCCATGGGGGTTTCGAGGTGGATATAGACTGGAAAGCCGGAGAACTTATTTCAGCGAGGATACATAGCCGTCCGGGAACTGATTGCATGGTCCGGTACAAAGGAAAAACGCGGGAATTGAATTTAAAGAAGGGACAAGGGAAAAAACTAAGCGGGCCGGATCTTGCGGGGTGAAAAAAGGAGTGTATTTAAATTTACTCGGGGTCGGAATCGGGATCGAAGGGAGTTTCTTAATTGGTTCATTGTTGTGCTGTAAAATGAGTTAATATGCGCACTGCAACGATCCCGATAGCGACCCCGACTCCGACTCCGATCCCGATTTTATAGCGTTCTGCTTTGGATAGAAAATTAACCTATCAGTAAAAACAAACAGTGAAAAAGCAATTTAAAGATCCGAAACCGACTGGCGGCAGCACTACGCTGTGGTGGCTGAATGGAAGACTGACGCGGAAAGGGATTCGCGAGCAGATGAAGAATTTGCGGGATATCGATGGATTCGGTGGCGTGACACCTTTGACGCATTTTCAGCATAAGCCGCCAACAGAACCGACGTATCTCAGCGAAGACTACTTTGAGATGTATGGCTGCATTCTGGATACGGCCAGAGAGCTGGATATGAAGGTGGTGTTTTATGACGACTGCGACTTCCCGTCTGGAACGGCAGGGGGGAGGATGGCCAGAGAATATCCTCAATCTCTGATGAAATACTTGACGCGCACAACCACCAGGGAGTGCAACGACGAGGGAATGATGACGGTACTCACGCCGGTTGGTACGGTAACAAGTACCGTTCTCAAAAATCTTGAGACCGGCGAATTTACAGTTGTAAGGCCGACCGTCACCGAAGCGGGAGACAACCACATTGAAGTGAGTGTACAGGTTTCGGCGGGAACATGGGAATTTCAAACGTACGTCTGCGCCGGTGTTCCCGGCATAACGCTTGTCGACTGTCTTGATCCGGAAGCCGTCCAACAATTTATTGGACTCACCTATGACGAGTTCTACCGTCGATTTCCCGAACACTTTGGGACGACGATCAAGATGACGTTTTTTGACGACCTGTCTTTGTCGTATGCACCGCAGGACATGGCGTGGACGCCTGGCATGGATGAGCGTTTTGAGGAGCGTTACGGCTGCTCGCCCAAGCTGTTCTATCCAGCGCTCTGGGAAGATATCGGTGAAAATACCGCGGCGGCCCGGTGTGCCTTATTTGGATTGCGCAACGAGCTTTTCGCCGGCGGGTATCCCCGTGCGGTTCAGGAGTGGGCAGAAAAACGAAACATAACGTGCGCGGGGCATCCGGCAGGGTCGTACCGGCCCAATCCTTTACAGGCAACGGGAGATGCTATTCTATTTTACAAGTACATGGGCGTAACGCTGGTAGACTACATCATAGGCCTTGGCGTCGGTGAGGACGGATTCAAGGCGCCGGTATCCTCGGCATACAATTTCGACCACCCGATCGTGGTCTGCGAGATCTACGGGGCATTCAGTCCCCAGGAACAGAACACCTGGACCATGCTGTTTCGGGCCGCTATGCAGGTGTACGTTCGGGGAGTCAATTACCTGATCGCGCACGGCAGCTGGTGGGATCCAGATAATCTTGCGATCTGCCCGGAGGTATCATGGCGGAACCCCGCCATGGCAGAGGGATTGCCGGCCTATAATCAGTGGGTAGCACGCTGCGAACCATTGCTGCAGGCCGGCAGGCACATAGCAGATATCGGCGTTGTCTATCCCATAGACGACTTAATGTCCCATTACTACGCCGGTCCGACGCGCAAAAGCAACGGGCGCGAACCAATCCCCGGATCCGATTACTACGACATCTCACCCATTCTGACCGGAGAGCTGAAACACGACTTCACCTTTCTCCATCCCGAGATCATCGATGAGCGGTGCCGGGTAGACGGCAATGAATTTCTGCTCGACAATCACAACAACTGGGAGCGGTACCGGGTCATTCTTTTGCCGGCCTGCCGGACCATTCGCCTCAGCAATTTAAAGAAGATCAACACCTTTCTGAAGAATGGCGGGATAGTAATTGCTACAAGCTTTCTGCCGGAAAAATCGGCTGAATTCGGCATGGACGGAGAGGTCGGGAAACTAAGCAGAATCATGTTCGGGGAAAGCGGAAATGGAATTTTCGTGCAATCGCCAACCAGCACAAACCTGAAGGAAGCTTTTGGCCGCATGAAGCTGGCTTGGGACGTAACGTTCAAAAATGCTACAGAGATCACTGGAAATGTCGATAGTTTTTCATACAATGACCGTGATAACGGAAAGGTTACCTACACTGACAGCAACCGGGAATTTTCCTATATCCACCGATCGGCTCCGGGGATGGAAATCTATTTTTTTGCCAATTCAAGCAAAACCGATGTGAGGGCGGAAATAGTACTTCGCGGCCATATGGAACTGGAGCTCTGGAATCCGCACTCAGGAACGACGGAAGCTGTGCCTTCGCACCGGGACGTTCAGCACGGCGAAGCGGTTACCAAATGTAACATAAGCCTTACGGGCATAAGCAGTATTTTTATCATTGGGCGATGCACCGGAGAGCGTTGAGGCTGCCACAACACTGATTCAACGGTGAGGTAAGCTCATTGAGGACCGCAGGGGTCAGAGCTTGATTATGCCATTTCAGCCAGAGTTGTAATGAGCAGGTCGTCAGCGCCGTAACCGATAGCGGTGAGCATGCCGGGAAACCAGCGGCAGGAGCTGTCGGCGCCATATCCGCCCTGGTCTTTGGCCCAGCGGGTGGGGCAATAGCCGAACAAGCCGTTGGTATAGCCGGCTACGAGAACTTTGAGAGGTTTAAGACTTTCGCGCAGGTCGTGGGCAATGCCTGAATACGGTTCAAACGGGATTCCAATTATACGGATATCATTCAGGGCTACCACGGAGACTGAAGCGGACACGCTGAGAGAAACTGTGTTATTTCGCATAGCCTGGCGCAGTTCTGAAGCCCAGAGCAGCATAACATCGGCACAATGAGCGTCAACCAGTAACCCTTTTTCTTCGGCAATGGCGCGTTCGCTGATAAAAGATGCTTCCAGGCGGGTCAGTTCCGAATCAGACGGGTGAGGATCGAGTGGAACATCAATTGTTTTTCGTTTTAGATTCAGACTGCTGAGTGGAATAACAGAACTGGAATTCAAGGCGGAATGAGCAGCGGCCGCCATATCTGAACCGATCCGGTCGATATCATCGAAAGTGCCGGTACCCCAGCCGCGCTCGCGATTAATGATTGGATCAATATCACCGCAGGCACCCTGGAGATACAAGCAGACAGCGCCCGAACACGATTCGACGGCCCGCGCAGCAGCTCCGGGCACATCTCCGGAAATCAGGAGGTTGCGCGGACCGAGGACAACGGCATGCACGGCGTAATTGAGAATAGTGGCAATAACAGAGCCGTCAGGAGCGAACAATCTGACTGATTGAAGCAGATCATCAGCAGGCCGGGATTGATCCTGACGATTGAAACCGAGACCGGGCAGAAGAGCATGTGCATAAGCAATGGAGGCGGGAGCCAGGCGATCGGGAAGCGATACGATGCAATCGGCTATCCGGGATTTAGTCCGTGCAAGCCAGGCTTCGTCAATGATGCCCATACACCCTCTGAAGCGCAGGGAAGCCGGGCCGGAATGGGTATGGGTGCAACTTACAATCACGTTATCAGCCGGCAGGCAACCACGCTGTTCGCAATCCTTCTGGATATCGGCGGTATCGGCAGGGGAGAGGCCGATAAGGTCGCAGGAAACCAGGGCGCAGCGGGTGGCACCATCATCAAGCATAAGAACTCTGGCCAGGAGCTTATCGTGGATTCCCGTGGAAGGCGCCTGACGGGCGGCATAGCCGGAGAGCCAGATGCCCGGCTCGGGAGTAATATCAATGGAAGCTGCCGCGGCGCGGATAGGAGTCATTATTGTAACTCAGACAGATGTGAAAAAACTTTTTGAAAGGCAGAGATTAAGGAGCGGATATCGTTTTCGGGTGCCAGCAGAACCGTATGAAAAATCCAGAGAGTATCCTGAACGGCCTGTTCACAGACGGGGCAGGATACGGAACGATAATCAGGCGGATTAGCATGGAACGGGCATGAAACGGGACAGCTCGCGGGACCGGTTTGTTTTTGTTCCTGAAAGAGGGGGTTGGCATACAGTGGACGGTCATACCCGATCATCGTGGGAACACCTTCGGCCTGGAGCGCATTCATAATCTGAAGGCGGGAGATTCCAAGTAAATCCAGGTCAAGGCGGAAAGGATAAAAGTGGTAACCGTGGCGGGTGATCCGCGGGTCGTGTTTCATGATATGAATACCGGGAATATTCGCGAGAGCGGCATCGATCAGGGCGGCATTGTGCTCGCGGATTTCGGTTTGGCGGGGCAGACGGGCGAGTTGGCAGCAGAGGAGGGCGGCCTGGAATTCAGTCAGGCGCAGATTGCTTCCGAGCAGGAAATGCTCGTACCAGTCGCCGTGTTTTGAGCGGCCGCAGTTTGTGTAGCTGCGGCAGCGGTCGGCGATGTCTTCATTATCAGTAAGAATGATACCGCCTTCGGCGCTCGAGATATTTTTCGAGGCCTGGAAGCTGAAGACGCCGCAATCACCGATAGCTCCGGTGCCTTTGCCTTTCCATTGACTACCCCAGGAATGACACGCATCTTCAACAATGAATAGCCGGTGTTTACCGGCGATATCCACCAGGCGGTCCATGTCGGCAACATAACCGCCGAGATGAACAGGAATAATTGCTTTAGTAGCGGGAGTTATTTTACGGATAACATCATCCGGATCGATGCAGAGAGTATCCGGTTCAACATCGGCGAAGACCGGGATAGCATTAACGCGCAGAACAGCGCTGGCGGTAGCTAAAAAGGTATAAGGGGGAACAATGACTTCATCGCCCGCACCGATTCCAAGAGCCAGAAGAGCGGCTTCGAGAGCGGTGGTACCGCTGGTAGTCGTGACACCGAAGCGGGCGGACTGGAACGCGGCGAATTCCTGTTCGAATTGACGAACACGGTCGCCGTACCACCATTTGCCTGATTCGAGTACGGAAAGCAGAGCGGTTCGTTCGGTGTCATCCCACTGAGGCCATGAAGGCCAAGAGACGGTGCAGGCGGGATTGCCGCCGTTAAGAGCAAGAGAATTCATTATACATCCACGGAGTTAAGAAACGGTCTACCAGTAAATATATTTGAGAAACAACTGCCTGTCGCCGGTAGAAAGCTGACTTACATCGGGAATGAGATAGC
>CAZCLS010000016.1:3399-18562 GCA_964499565.1 uncultured bacterium | reverse complement strand
TCAGTTTGTTTTTAACCGTAACTAACTTCAAGTCATGTATTATACTATTTTTTTAATTATTCTTCTACTGGTTTAAACGACAACATTTTAACAACACTAACTCAGCATTAGAGAAAGCGCATGCTCATTTATATTTATTCAAAACATCATTGAATGTACTGTTTTCATTTTCGTTGTAACAATTTATGAAAGTAGCATCTCCAATACAAAAGTGGTCTAGATTTTCGGCATTAAATATGATATTAGTAAATAAAATGTTCTTTGAACCATGGGTTGCACAGTGACTTATTGTATTGCTGCCGGTTTTATCTAAAGTGATGATTGAACTGTCCTGAATAATAATATTATTAGCATTATTAATTGCGACAAAATTCTTAAACACGGTATTTGTCCCATAAATTATTGCCTCAAAAGTGCAATTTGATAAAAATATATTTTGACTGCCGGTAAGAACCATTCCGTAGACAACGTGATTATTATTGATATATATAGAGGTTTTTATTCTGATATTCCTAATAATAATATCTTTATTATATGGTAGTTGCATACTAATCTGATAAAATTTATCACGAGCTTCAACTTCAATAGTAGGTTTATTAACTCCTTCTATTATTACATTTTTTTTGTTTGTCATAAGCCACTTATCACCCGCGTTTTTCTCTCTATATATGCCGGGCATAATGTATATTTTATCATTATTATTAGCATTAGAAATTGCCGTAAATACACTTTTATATGTTGAAGTAACAGAAGCGGCAGAAATAACATATATAATATTAATATTATTATCCACAGGTTCATTCAGTGCTACTCTTACCGTCTCAAGCATTTCTCTTGTTTCTTTGTATTTATGAGTGTTATAACTGCTTTTTGTTTTACTATTAATAGTGAAATAAACAAAGATTGTCAGAGAAACAACAGATAAAGCAATGATAACTACTATATATTTTGCAGTAAATCTCATTACAAAAAACCTTTTATACAATTATGTAAAACTTAAACAATTCCAAGCACGATTATCCTTTGAATCTGTAATGTCTATTACCGCATGGTTAGATAAGAATATATTAAGGTATTAATTTCGGATCGCACCATACCGCATGATCGCTCCAATTATATTCAACATTATCAACAACTAATTTTAATTGATTCACGCCGGTGACATCAACGCTCACTGGATAAGCTCCGCGGGGTTGAGTGATTACCGGACTTATATAGAGAGTATTGGTGTCACCAATCACAGAAAACTTCACTGTTCCATTTCCAAAAACAGCGACTTTTGTTTCAAAACTGCTGAACATACCATTAATATTGTATATTACTTCACCAAGCCCCTCACTGGGTGGATGTGTAGTGAAACCATTGCTATAGGTGATTCCATCAATAATAATAGGTTGCTTTGAATATGTTGTACGGGGTTTTATACCTCCTAAGATATTATTAACCTCTGCCGGTTCAATATCGATAAGATATTGAATGTTAGTTGCCTTTATTGTAGAACCTTCTATTTTTTCGATATCCATTGAAACATTTTCAATAATTTCAGTGCTTATTGCTTGAATATTGTCATAGTTTGTATATGCCTCTATGTCGGCATCTGGTGATACAATGGTTGCGGCAGTTTCATTCGAAGCAACAGGAAACGATGTTTTTGTCTTTTTGTTGTCCTGACATCCTAAACAAAGACAGAAAAACCATATTAACGCTAAATAAGATGTAATTCTCATATTCAAAATCCTCGGTTATTTTAAATAAAACCAACCATATTATAACAAAATCTGGTTTTAGTTACAAATATATGTAATTTAAAAAAACTATAAAAGTGCCTTGTGCTATATTTTTATGTATTATTTTTAATTATCAATATTCCACACATGCGTCAGCCCATATCGCATGATCACTATAGTTAAAATCAACTTTATCTATTTTCAATATAAGCTCATTTATGCCGGTTATATTGATATCTACTGTTTCAAAAGGGGTGTTCGTATTAATTATTGATGATTTGAACAAGCATTTTCCATCTCCATAAACAAAAAATTGCACTGTCCCGTTTGCTGTCACACCAATAGTACTTTGAAAAACATTATATTTCCCATTCAATGTATATGCAATATATCCGCTGCCCGAAGCAGGAGGATGCGTTGCAAGTCCGTGTGTATATACTATATTATTTATACGGATCTGTTTCCCATCAAAGGTACTTCCGTATTTAACAGACCCATACATATTTGAAACCCATGCTGGCTGTAATTCATCAAGATAGACAGTATGGATTAAATCTAAATTATTAGTTTGATTATTAAAAATGTCATTTAAATCTATTGGTACTATGCTCTCTTTTTCTTTCTGAAGTCCTTGCCATGTCAATATTGAGATTATATCGCGCAAAATGAAATATCCATCCCGAAAAGATACAGTGTTAATTAAACCAAAAATGTTGTTTCTAAAAGTGTTAGGTTTACTTCCCTCGCGCAATGTTTTATATTGTTTTTCATAATATTCAGAATTGTTTGTATTGCCATTTTGTGAATAATAGTTCTTTAATGACAATGCCATCTTGGCAAGAGCATTGCAACTTGCGTACGGGTCTTTTAACCCTCGTGAAAATTCCTTGCTTAAATAATGTGCTGCACGGCTGGTATTTATTTTTGACAACCATAAAAACGCTTCGTGACAGTAGGAGTATCTATTCCCGCTAATTGGTTTTGAAAAGCGGTAAGCGAAATCATCAAAACGCCATGCAACATGCGCATATTTATTTTGAATTTCAACTGGTGCGTTTCTTAAGATATATACCGCCTCATGATAATTATTGTTACGCTCAATAGGTGAAAACAATGCACTCGAAGCATACAGTTTGGATCCAATTGAGAAAAGTCCTTTTTGGGAACAGATTTTTGCCGCTTTTTCCAGAAAAATGTAATCATCATTGCGCTTTAGCAAAAAATACCGTAGCATTACCATACCATTTGAAATACTTGTATCAAAACTTTTTTGCAGTAATCCCAATTCACATGGTGATGAAAATTCCGAACGCAAACTTAATTGTGACAACAAGAATATATTATCTTTTGCAAGAGGAGGTTTGGCAAATTCGGGATTTAAAACAAACAATCCATGCTGGCCAATCTGATGGTAATCAGCATGTTCTGCAAGCCATTCCTGCAAAGCTGGATATTCTCTTTTATGAACGTTAGAAGACCAGGGAATTAAAAATGTTTTCCTTTGATATTGCAATTGTTTTATTTCATATTGATTAAGAATTAGCGTGGGCGTGTCGCTACGCATCAGACGTGGCATAATTGTTAACCTATACCAATTTTCATCATTTAAGAGAACAAATTTCGAATTGGGAATTTCATCAAACACGTCAACAACTGATTTTAAACCATTTCTGTCTCGGGCAATAATGCGTCTAGTGTCTGTTATACTTTGAATAGTTCCAAGTAAAAACGGTTTTAAAAAAAGAAGTAGTACGCAACAAGCTGCAAAAAGGTGAATTATATTTTTATTGATACTCCAACGACAATATTTTTTACCTGTATAAGCACTTAATCTACATAGTAGATAATACAATCCGTAAAGCGGTGTAAAGAATGAACACAAAATAAAAGGATATAAAAATGTAGCATATTTATTAATACCCCAATCAAAATTGTCTGCCGGCATTTTGGTTAACAATAGTACCGTTATACAGGTAATAAAAAACCCTATAATACCTATTAACCGTGTACATTTTCTGATCATTAATATAATATAGCCCAATAGTAACCAAAGTATTATTTGTTTATCACCAAGAATATAGCAATCATCAAAACCAAAATTGCGAATAAAAGAACTTATGCTTGATACACTTAAATTCAAATATGCTTTAGCAGACCCATTTATTGCTAAAGGCAATGTGTTGTCAGGTATAGAAAAAGACGTTTCAATAGGGAGCGCCGTCATAACTTTTAGAATCCCCCATTTAAACGCATTATAGTTTGCCGCAATTAAAGGAACAATGCCTGTCATAAATAGTAAAAAGTACAAAATATACTTTTTCTTTCGGTAACGTAACGCATTATATATAAACACGCTTCCTAATATAATCCACAAAAAACCCACTAAAAGCCCGCTTGTCAGGTGCGTTCCAATAAGAAATGTACAAAATACAATCCAAACTATATTCCATAATAGAAACCTTCCAGTTGTTTGTAGATACTTTTTGTATTCAAGAAAAAGGCTTATAACAACAATGCTTAAAAATAAATACGGGCCATAATACCGTGCTTCTCTAGCGTTATTTATACAAAACGGAGAAAGAGCAAGGTAGAGTGATAAAATAAACCCCAAAAAAATGCCCATACGCCTGCTCATAAGTATAAAAAAAACAGGCACCGCTAATGTACCAAGCAAAGCACCCGGAAGACGAAGTTCCCATTCGCTCAACCAGTTCCTGGATGAATGGGTGATTATTGAAGTATAAATCTGAAACGTTTTATAGTATGGAACACTAATATTTATTGGTCGCTCTTTAAAAGCCCTGAGATAGGTCAATCCTTCATCAAACCATAAAGAATGCACTCCCAGGTTATGAAATCTGAAGTATCCGGCAACAGTAGTTAAAATAAGTATACACGTAAGTATTAGAAAAATATTTTTTATATTCACATGATTTATCATAGGTTATTTTTGCCTTTTAAAGTGATCGTTTATATCGAGTGCGTTTTCGAAAAACTATAATTATTTGCAAAATTTCACTGTATGTTTTTGTATTACGTTACATTAATGACTTACTATAACATCAATTGCCATCACTCCACAGCTCATGAACCAGTATCCCCAATTGGCGGTTGTCGGTGGAATCACTGATGGATGATGGAACGAATGTTTTGGCGCAGTGTAGTGAGAACCGGGTGATCGTGTTTTTAAACCGGGCGGGCAGGTTGAAGGTCAGTGTTTGCCATTCAGCGTGTGTAACCTCTGTGCTGTCAACCTCTTCTCCATTCGCCAGGAGCGTTATCCGTAACGCTGTTTCCCGGCACAGAACCGGATCCGTGTTCATTTCCACTGCTACGCGGGCCTGACTTCCGACCCGCATGACGAAGGTGGCCGATTCGGCTGTCCAGCGGACTTTTTTGCCGTCTATGACTTCTACGGCGTGCCAGCCGGAAAACATCCAGGATGAACTGTCGTCTTCAGGCGATATCTTGTCCGGCGCATCCCGGAACAGAGATGCCAGGACGGTGCTGGGGTCGGTATGACCTGTGTGCGTCCTGTTGAAATCCACTGTGACCGGCAGACGGATAATGCCCTGGCAGCTTTGATCGGTTGAAGGCAATACCTTAAACGCCAGGTACTTGTCGGCCCAGTCATAACATTCTTCGAGATGGTCTACCCCGGAATGGATGGCCGCGGTAATGGTATAATCTCCCGGGCCGATATTAAACGGCAGGCTGAACGAGACGGTCAGCGAGTCACCGGGCTGCAATGCCGGCAGCTGTGTCTTCTGCAGGTGAGTATTCGTACCGTAGACTTCATATCCCAGCCGGTCTCTGACGGAAATACCGATGGTTGGCCGGGCTACATCGGAAAGAGACGCTATTGAGACCTGAATGCTGCCTTCCGTGCCAGACACAATAGTTCTGGTGGACTGCCCTCCTGTCTCGATATCAATGCCGGTCAGTAACGCGTCGAACGTTCCGGCATGGCGGGGAGCGTTCTGCTGGCGGTCTGTATAGGCCTTTTCAATTATAAATGCCGCTTTATCAGATACCTGGCGGGCTACGAGTTGATTATAATAATTCAGGACATCTTCCGGATTACTTTCGGCCAGCACCCGGCCTTCATGCAGGAGAACAGCGGTATCGCACAGCAGTTTTACGGCTCCAGGATCATGGCTGACGAACAGCAGTGTTCCCCCTTTTTCACGGAATTTGCGCAGATGCCGGAGACATTTCTGCTGGAAATAAGCATCCCCGACCGCAAGGGCTTCATCAATAATCAGAATATCGGGATCGACATTCGCGGCGACCGAAAAACCGAGCCGAAGCGCCATGCCGGTGGAATAAATCCGCAAGGGGTGGTCAATAAAATCACCCAACTCGGCGAATTCCATGATACGGGGCAAACGTTCCTGGATTTCATGGTCGCCGAGACCCATCAGGCGGGCATTCAGATAGATATTCTGACGACCGGTGAATTCAGGATGAAAGCCGGAACCCAATTCGAGCAGGCCGGTAATCCGGCCATTGATAGAGACGGAGCCCTGGGTGGGAGAGAGGGTACCGCACAGGATTTTGAGCAGGGTGCTTTTCCCGGCGCCATTGGCGCCGATAATGCCGCAGGCGCTGCCGCGCGGGATTTCGAGATTGACATCCCGCAACGCCCAGAAGGCCCAATGATATGACATCCCGAGCGGCGTAATCCATTCTTTCAAGCGGTCGACCGGACGGTCATACACCCGGAAACGCTTGCTGAGATCGGTAATTTTGATTATAGGTTCGGACATATGTCTGTTGCTTGTTAACGTCATGAAAGTAGCCAGGCAGCCGGGACTGCCCATAAATTATTATCAGTGTCCCATTCGCGCACAATGTGGTCTTGGGAAACGACAATTCCGCATATTAAAGGCTTATCAAGGATTGCGTCCAGCTTTCTCAAGTGTCTGAAATCACTTTCACTGACGTTCGTTGTAGATTTGCATTCAAACGCAATATAGCCTGATGCTGTTTCCAGCAGCAGATCGACTTCACGTCCGTCGGCAGTACGCAAATGATACCAGTTAAGAGGCACTCCCGCGTTTTTACATTGTTTTATTATTTCCGAGACAACCGCGCTTTCGAATTCAGCGCCAGCGGCAACTCCGGAAAAATTGGTGATTGCGCGTCTGACACCCGGGTCAATAAAATGCAATTTCGGTTGTTTACTCAAACGTTTTTCAGGATTACGATAATAGGCCGGAAGTAGAAATACCTGATAACTGATTTCAAGATACCGTAAAAATTCTTTGGCAGTTGGAGGCGATACATCTGATAACCGGGCAAGGCTGGCATAATTGATTGTCTGGGCAGTTCGCAAGGCCGCCGCTGCCTGAGCCCGGACAAATGGTTCGAGTCTGTCCAGACGGGCGATATCCATAACATCACGCTGAAGATAGGTCGCGCGATAGTTCAGCAGCCATTCCCGCCGGTCATGATCGGTCATTTCACGATCGAGCAGCGCGGGCATTCCGCCCCAGGTTTGATAATATATCCAGCGTTCCTGGGCATGCGCGAATCTCGAATCTGCAACCGGCACTCCCGCTATAATTTCATAGCAACGGGTATCCGACGTAACAAGCGTCCGCAGCCGGCTTGGCTGCGGAATAGATTTTTCGTCCCGCAGCATCAGTTCGGGCAGAGTAAATGGAAATAATTCAAAGAGAGAAGCTCTGCCCGCCAGGGTTTCACGAATTTGTTTTAACAGTAAAATCTGACTTGATCCCAGCAAAATATAGCGGGTGTCAGATGACCTGTCATAGACTGCTTTGATCGTTTCAATCATAGCCGGAAGCTTTTGGATTTCATCCAGTACAGCAATGGGATAACGCTGAATCCATTGTTCCGGAGATAATGTTTCATAGGCAGCCCGTTCAATGGGCGAATCGAACGTAACAACAGGGTAATCTGGGAAAGCAGAAGCAGCCAGGGTCGACTTACCGCACTGTCGAGCCCCGGTTAAAACAATCATTCGGCCGTGCTTTTTAACGTGTTTTTCAGTTACTCTGTTTATAATTTCACGTAAATATATCATAATCCTTTATATTTTACGCCAAAACAACTGGTTTGTCAATCAAATAATTCGGCATTACAGCAGATACCCGCAATCACCCGGCCGGTATACAGACAAATCCCTGCTCCGCGAAATGTTGGTCAAAGGTAAAGGCAGAGGTTATTCCCCGTGTTCTCATAACGTCAAAACTGACACAATCAACCAGGGATAATTGTTTTCGTCCCGCGGCAAGGACGGTATTCATACCCGTTCGGTGTATCGACTCATCCACCCACTTCACGACAACCAGGGGAAGTATATCGGCATGAAACGCGTTCAAAGCCTCCATTCCAAGCCGGCATTGAATAAGAGCAGATGTTTCGAGTAAAACATAATTTGATGTAAAAAGAACAGCATCTGAAGAAAAAAGTTCTTCAAGCGTATCCTGCGCGGCCGGGTTCATCCGGTCATCCGCATTCATCAGGGCCACAAATGCTGACGTGTCAATAAATACAGTCATTCCGAAAACGATTCTTCAAGGTATCGGTCATGATTAACGGCTAAATCATGGTACCCTGAGTGAAAACGGCCTAAAGCGGAACGTGCCCGCTGGATTAGTTCATTGCGCTCAATCGTTCCATCCGATTGAATGACCGCATCGACCGCTCTGCGAATCATTTCGGCCATGGATACCTTTTTACGAGCAGCCAGGCACCTGAGTTCTTCCGCCTGTGCTTCAGTCAATTGTATCTGAGTTCTAACCATCTATGTGCCATTATGATTACATATTATGTGTAATGATAACACTTTGCGCCGCTGATGTCAAGCTGTTATCGGTCGGATCGGTCCGATCGGTCCGATCAGTCTGCAGTTTATGCTTGCGTACCATCTCATACACCTAACCTTATACCTTCATTTCCCGTCTTCCCGTCTTCTTAAATCTGGTCGGGCAGTTCTTTTCTTAATTTTCCGTAAAACAGCATTCCCGCCAGTACAAACACGATGGACAACCCGAACATCAAGCCTACTTTAAACAGAAATTTGTCCTGCACCGGCACAAACGTATTGGGCAGACTGTCGAAATACACGATTTGTTTGAACAGGACATTCTGATAGAGGTTTGTCAGGTGGTAAAGTGGATTGAGCCTGATGAGAGCTGGTCCGAACCGGGAAAGGTTGGGAACCATCTCGCGGAAATAGACGATGGGGGTCAACCAGAACCAGAGTTGCAGGAAAATGCCGACAAACTGGGCCATATCGCGAAAGTGAGCGGTAATCGCGGCTAAAATCAAACCAAGGCCGTACATGAACAGGGCCTGAACAAAGAACAGCACCGGCAGCCACACGAGGCACCAGCCGACTTGATGGCCGGTAACGAGGATAACGCCCAGGAAGATTGCAATCATGATAGCCAGAGTAATCGTTCCGCTGAGCACCTGGTACAGAACCAGGAGGGGGTGAGGAAAGGCTACTTTTTTGATCAGGTTGCTGTGGGCTAAAAAGGCGGTAGTATTTCGCGCGAGGGTTTCGCTGAATACTAGCCAGGGCAACAATCCGGCACAGATATAAATGCTGAGGGCGAAAGGATCGTCGACAGTGCCCAGAGCGGAGGTCTGGGGCAGGCGCGAGCCGATGATGCGCGCCAGCACAACAGCGAAAATAAACACCTGGGCTGCGGGCTGAAGAACATTCCAGAAAACCCCGATAACCGAGCCGGCATAGCGGCTGCGGAAGTCCTGGACTACCAGGTTCCAGAGCAAGCCTCTATACTGCCATATTTCAACGAACATTTTCATAGTCAGGCGATCCGGACGTAAGGATTTTCATGTTTTTCAACACCAATCGTGGTTGCCGGTCCATGTCCGGGATAGACAACCGTTTCATCCGGCAGGCAATACAGTTTGTCCCGCACGGAATTTTCAAGCACAGCCAAGCTGCCGCCCGGAAGGTCGCAGCGGCCGACTTCATGATCGAAGAGGGTATCGCCGCTGAACAGGATCGGCCCGGTATCGGCATCGCCAATAAACAGGCAAACGCCGCCGGGAGTATGGCCCGGGGTATGCAGCACGCGCACGGTAGTAGAGCCAAATGAAAACAGCTCACCATCATGCAGGAACGCGTCCGCATTAGGAGCTGTGACATGTTCACCGACGTAGGCTGAAAGGTTTTGAAGCGCGCAGCCCAGCATAGCGGCATCGGCCGGATGAATACGGACGGGAACCTGCCAGAGTTTTTTGAGAGGCGCCACGGCACCGATATGGTCGCCATGGCCGTGGGTCAGGACGATACATTCTACAGACATTCGGTGTCCGGCGGCATAGTCGCTGACAGTATCCGGTTTCCCGCCGGGATCGATGCACAGCGTTTTAGCGCTGGCCGTTTCCGTAACCAGATAGCAGTTTGTCTGCAGAGAACCGAGAGGAAGAATATGAACCTGAACATCCATACGCGTTGCGCGATTGAATCGTTAAAACGTTACACTGAAGGTTGCGTACCGCCCGGTGGGTGGTACCATCTGGGCCTGAACCTTCCTGATAAAGCCGGCATGCGGACCGGCGGCAATATCTTCCAGCAGAGATTCAGCTTCAACCGGAAGCCCTTCCACATACATCTCAACCGAATTATCCGGCAGGTTTTTAATATAGCCGGACACGCTGTCATACTGTTGGGTGAACCGGACGACCGTAAAACGGAATCCGACTCCCTGCACATGGCCGATATACCTGACCATGTAGGCGCGTTTTTCAGGGACTGCCATACGGTAACTCGGAAGACATGGTATTAGTATTTATTATTCAGCAGGCGCAGTCTGAGCGCGTTAAGGCGGATAAACCCGGTCGCGTCAGTCTGATTATAGACCGAATCTTCTTCAAAGGTTGCCACTTCGGGATTATACAACGAACAGGGTGATTTACGTCCCACGGTCATACACGTGCCTTTATAGAGTTTCAGGCGGGCGGTGCCGGTCACGTTTTTCTGACACTCCGTGATAAACGCGGTCAAAGCCTGCATTTCAGGCGAGAACCAGAAGCCGTTATACACCAGCTGGGCGAACTTGGGCATAAGCTGATCGCGGAGCAGCATGGATTCGCGGTCCAAGGTAATCGATTCAACCGCGCGGTGAGCCGCGTACAGCACGGTTCCTCCCGGAGTTTCATACACGCCGCGCGATTTCATGCCGACAAAGCGGTTTTCAACGATGTCGATGCGCCCGATGCCGTGTCTGCCGGCCAATGTATTCAACCGCGTCAGCAATTCCACGGGAGCGTACTCCCGGCCATTGATGGCGACCGGTACACCCTTTACAAAATCGATGCTGACATACTGCGGTTTATCCGGTGCCTTTTCAGGTGAGCGGGTCAGCAGAAACATATCCTCGGGCGGTTCGCGCCAGGGATCTTCCAGAATGCCGCTTTCAAAGCTGATGTGAAAAAGGTTCAAGTCCGAACTATAGGGCTTTTTCTTTGTCACGGGCACGGGAATGCCGTGTTTTTTGGCATAGGCAATCATCTTAGAACGTGAATTAAGATCAAATGCCGGGTCGCGCCAGGGGGCGATTACCTTGATATCGGGATTAAGCGCGTAAAAGGTCAGTTCAAAGCGCACCTGGTCATTGCCTTTTCCGGTCGCGCCATGGGCGACATAGAGCGCCTTTTCCTTGCGGGCGATTTCGATCTGCCGCTTTGCGATTAAAGGACGAGCAATGCTGGTACCGAGCATATACTGCCCTTCATACAGCGCGTTCCATTTAATAACAGGCCAGACGTATTCGCGCACAAACTCTTCGCGCAAGTCTTCGATATACACTTTGCTGGCGCCGGTTGCCAGCGCCTTGCCCCGGATCGGTTTTAAATCTTTGCCCAGGCCGACATCAGCCGCGTAGGCAATGACATCATAGCCTTTTTCCACCAGCCACTGTAAAATTACCGAGGTGTCAAGACCGCCTGAATAAGCCAGGACAACTTTTGGTTTCGCCATTGGATTAATCTCCTGAAATTACTGATACTAACGGTTTGTACATTAACGGGCGCATAGCGCGCCGGCCAGCGTATTATAGCCGGCATTAACCTGAAATACTTCCTCAGCCTCTTTTCCCGGGGGCATAGCCGTGGCGCTTGTTCCCGCTACGCGATACGCCAGACCGTGCGTGGCCAGAAGACTGACGCCACGTTCATTGATTTTCCGGATAAGATCATCAGGCAGCGCTACGCCGTTCCGGTATTTCCGGCTGTCAACAAACACCAGCCTGACCTGGCAGCCTTGCGCATGCGCATCGGCAACCTGACGTTCGAGCCAGGCTTCGGTCATAGTGGCCGATTCGACCAGCGCGACCGACACAAGTCCGGGATTGGAGTCAAGTTCGCCGGCGAGCCGGGTATCCAGCAAGCACAATTCAGTGCACTGATTGGCATCAGCCGGGGAAACGGCAATCATGGTCGGCGGGGTTCCGGGCAGAGCCGGATCGGTTTCAACCAGCAGGAGCAGCAGCGGTCCGTAGCGGGCGGCGATTTTGGCCGCGATCATCAGAATCGGCTGGAACGGCACTAATATCAACATGGGAAAATACAGCAGCGCGCAGCCGTTCATCAGAGCACAGACAAATACCGCAATAAGAAGCCAATGCATGAGCGGACTTCCGACACCATTATTTTTTAGTATGTTTTTGCGCATCCAGGTATCCTTGTAAAATTAACTGAGCTGCAATCTGATCTTTTTTTTCCTTTCGTTCACTGCGCCGCGCGCCGCCTTCCAGCATAATCCGCTCCGCCGCGACCGAGGTCAGCCGTTCGTTCCATAAGACAACCGGTATCTCCCGCTTAACATTCTGCCGGATATACTGCGTAAGAAGCCGTACGCATTCCCCGGCCAGTTCACTCATGGGACTGGCGCTGCCATTCATATGAATCGGATTTCCGATCACCACTGTCTCAACCCGGGCGTTTTCCTGCCCGGCGGCTTCAAAATCCTGCAGCACCGCTATAATCGTTTTACACATTTGCCGGGCGGAGCCGCCCGCGCGGGTCGGCAATGGTTGCGCACTGATCTGGAGCGGGTCTGTCACAGCGAATCCCAGGCGGATCGTTCCAATATCTGCCGCAAGTACACGCATCAGGTTGTGAATGGTTCGGTTGAAGGCTTTTCGCGCAAAGCCGCGACCAGCTTTTTAACATCCTGGGCCCGGGCGCGGTCACATATCAGCAGGGCATCCCCGGTACGCACTACAATCAGGTCCCGTACCCCTACCAGACCGATAATTCCTTCGTTGTAATTACCGACGATACAGTTGTCTGAATCCAGCAGCAGAGTCGAACCTCTGGTCGCATTATGCTGTTCATCAGTCGGCCAATGAGCGGAAACCGCGGTCCAGCTGCCGACATCATCCCAGGTGAATGTGCCATGAGCCACAATCACGTTGTCAGCTTTTTCCATGATGGCGTAATCAATTGAAATTGCGGGAGCCGCGGCATAGGCCTGCTCGACGGCCTCAGCCAATCCTGGTGTGTCTACCGCTTCCCGTATCGCGGTCAGCCGGGGATAAAAATCAGGCAGAAAGCGTTGAAAGGCTTCCAGCATATCCTGTACCCGGAAGACAAACATGCCGGCATTCCAGAACGCGTTTCCGGTTTCAATCAGCTGTTCCGCCTTTTCCCGGGGCGGTTTTTCAACGAAGCGGGCCACGCGCGAAAATTCTGTTTCACCGTCAAACGGCAGCGCCTCTTTGGCGACGATATAGCCGTACCCGGTCTCGGGAAAACGGGGTGTAATACCTATGGTTACCAGGGCCTGTTCGCGTTCAGCGATGCGCGCCGCGTCCCTGATGGTCGCAGCATACGTTTCGATATCCGGAATGCAGTGGTCGGCTGGAATAACTGCTAAAACCGTCTCCGGATCCCGGCCCGCCAGCAGAGCGCATACCAAGCCTATGCAGGGAGCGGTGTTGCGTCCGTAGGGTTCAGCCAGAACGTTCTGCGGCGGAACAAAGGGCAACGCCGCGCGTATGTCCGAGGCCTGGTCCTGCGTGGTAATGACGTAGATTCGTTCAGCCGGAACAACGGCTTGATTGCGATCGGCAGTGTCAGTGATCATCGGTTTATCACTGACGATAGACAGCAACTGTTTCGGTTTTGACGCTCTGCTCAGCGGCCAGAACCGTTCGCCGACGCCGCCAGCCATAATACAGACTGAAAGGGTATCACCGCCTGAAGTCATGCGCCCTCCGCGGCTGTCTGCAAAGGAGCTGTCAAGGTTGCCACAAACTGTTCCACAGCGGCAACCATTTGATCGGTATCTCCGCCGTCGCCAACCTTGTGTACAATAGCGCTGCCGACAACAACGGCATCGGCCACGGAAGCAATCCGGGTAACATGATCCGGGGTAGACACGCCAAAACCTACCGCGATCGGCAGTTTGGAATAACGTCTGATAACGGCGATATGTTCGCCGATATCGGTCGAGAGCGTGTCGCGTTCGCCGGTAACCCCGGTGCGCGAGACATAATAAATAAAGCCGCTGGCCTGGGCGGTTATTTTTTTGATGCGTTCCTCCGTGCTGGTTGGCGCGATAAGGAAAATAGTTTTCAGCCCATGCGCATCGAGAATATTTTTAAATTCGGCCGCTTCCTCGGGAGGCTGGTCAAGCGCCAGAACTCCATCAACGCCGGCGGCGGCGGCATCGCGGGCAAACGCCTCGAATCCATAGCGGAAAACAGGATTAAGATACGTGAAAAAGACGATCGGTATCTGTGTTTCAGCGCGGATTTCGCGCACCAGCCCGATCACTTGTTTCAGCGTGACGTTGTTGAGCAAGGCGCGCTCAGCCGCTGCCTGGTTGGTTTTTCCATCTGCCAGAGGGTCCGAAAACGGTATCCCCAGTTCTATAAAATCAGCGCCGGCCCGTTCCAGAGACAGAACCAGCTGCCTGGTTCTCTCAAGGGACGGATCGCCGGCGGTAATATAGGCGATAAACCCTGTACGGCCCGTTGTGCCCAGGTGGGCAAATTTTGCATCAATTCTGTTTTCCATAAAACCTGTCTGCTGGTATTAGCACATTGTATGCCTGAATATCTGATTATTATAACACGTTGCTTATTTTTTTTCCATAGAATCAACGGCTACCGTGTACGATTATAGTACTATTTTTGAACCATCTCAAAAACAGTGTCCCGTTCCATCCCATCGCGGATTTTGGGAAGGCCTGCGTACCCACGTTGTAACCAGTCTGCTCAATTATTTACACGGCTGCCGTTTACCCAGACTGTATTGGTAGAAAAATTAAATGCTGTTTCGTTCCAGATATTGAAATCTTTTTGCGATGCAAAGACATTATTATACGCACCGTCTTTGATCTTCAGGCTTCTGATTTTCCCCAGGTACGAAGCATCCTGCCAGCTGTTTGGCGCGTTCTCTTTTATGCCGGGAAGGAAATA
>CAZCLS010000016.1:0-3299 GCA_964499565.1 uncultured bacterium | reverse complement strand
CTGCCAACCGTCACGGAGGTGCTGACCGTGGAAAGAGACAGGTACGGAGGATTCAACTCGGTATACTGACCGACATACCCGGAACGGACAGCAACAGAATCAACATTCCCCAATTCGGCAGACACATCACCATTAACCATAAACTTACTCATGCGCCCCATGGACGATATCAGGCAATTGCGCACGGAACCGTTTTTAACCGATATACTGTTCAATCTGCAATATATGATATTCGTCGGCGCGGCGGTGGCGATACGGGAAGCAATGATACCCTGTTCGCTCTGGGAAAAGAAGCCGGGTGCTTTGTCACTGCCTTGCCCTAAAATTTTCATGTTGACTATCTGGCGGCCGAGGATTGTTGAACCATATATGGAACCGCCCTTCACCCGCAGCATGCGAATCTCATTCTGTCCGGTATTGATATATGATGAAATCGAGCCGCCGTATGTCTGTTTGCTATTGCTGTCAGACCGTATGGTTTTGACCTGTACGCCGTCGACTATCAGGCGTTTCATGTTACGCGGCCCTTTGGCATTAATACTGCCGTAGATGCCACGGGTTCCATACCCGTGCAGGCAGCCGCCTTTGAGCATAACCGACTCGATGCCGCCCGTAACCATCAGGTCGGCCCAGATGTTCCCGCCCCAGAATTCCGTTCGGTCTGATCCGTGAACATTAAATTTCTTTCCCGTGATATTCAGATTTTTTATGTGCCCTTTTACCTGCACATACCCGTCCTGACCGTCCGGGGCACCAAGGTCGCCTCCATCGATCCGCAGGTTTTCGATTTTACCGTCTACGTAGATATTACGCACACTCCCGGCAAAGTTGTTTCCGGGTGAAAACTGAACACTCAGCAAATAAAGAGCACCGTCGGAACGGATGTTGTCAATAAAAACATTATCCTTGATTTTTTTATTCTTGGCCTTGATAACCAGGGTGACATCGGTGTTGTCTCCAAAATATTCCGGCACGTCCGTCAAAGTGATATTCCAGGTGTTGTTGGCGACCGACGGTGTTACGGTCATATTCCCCTTCCAACCGGTGTACGTAACGGTCATGCCGGCCAGGTCGCGGGTTATCACGACCGCCTGCGTGCTGACTGAGCAGCACAGAAAAATGATTGCCAGACTGCGGGCAAAAAAGCTCATAAATTTCCTTTTGTGCAATTATGTCTATAAGTGATACATTATAAAACTAATCGGTTTGTATGTCAATTGCTGGCATATAACTTGCTCCATTACGTATATATGTGGAAAACTGTAGCATTCGTGCACGTAATTCCATGCTGTCATGCGAAATGGTTGCTTGACAAAAAATCAGTAATAAAGTATTATTCGTAAGAGGAAACAGTTGTAATATAACGATTTACTTGCGGTTTCCGGTAAACAACCTTAGCATAATAATGAAATGGCGTTAAGTGCCTGTGACACAATTATGAGAAAATATCTATCAGTTGTATATTTCATCAGTATCGCTGCATTCGTCTTAAACGCCGATGTTTCCGTACGCGAGTTCGGTGGTATGCGGGCGACGTATAACGGCAGCGGCATTTTGACCGTCTCTCCGTCCCTGGCGAACAACATCTGGAAAATCACCATCAGCGGTGTTGATCCACTGGATTTGCGTGGCCGCCTTTCCATAAAACCCACATCAAAAAATAAGAACACCGTTTTTATTGACCGTATCTCCTGCGACGGCAGTCTGAGCTCCATTTCCATCACGTTTCCCCCCGGCAAACAACTCGCCGGTTGTCTCAGAAATCTTTCTGTCAAAGGTTTTGTTAAAACCCTTAAAATCACCGGCGGTGATCTGGGCGCTCCCGATGGGTATGACGGCATAGTATCGATCAAAGGCTATGTCAATCTAATCATGGTTAAAGGCAAAAAGTACAATGTGCCGAACACGACCATGACTGAATTCTGGGGCGGTAATATCTGGGCCGACCTGGAAATCACAGATATGCTGAAAAAAATCATGCTGAAAGGCGGCAACCTGTATTATACCTCCTTCGGCGGTGTGCACGGCACAATCGAATTCAACGGTATGATGACCATGCTGGCAGTCGACGGCGTTACTGTAAAAACAAACCGGGCCGATTCAATGAGCAGTATGGTGTTCGGCGGCGGTATGAACACCGATATCTTCGCCGACCGCAATGTAATCAATCAGATTCGTGTCAAAGGCGGTGTTATCTATGGCGGCGGCATCTATTGCCGCAATATCAATAAACTGGCCGTTACGGGTCAGAAACTGATCGGCCCGCGGCCAGTGTATTCTCCCGCGCAACAGGGTATATTTAACACCCTGGTTGAAACGCTGGACCCTTACATGGATTTTAAGGACTGCAGTTTGAAGTCGGTAACCGTTATGAACGGGTCTGTGCGCGACAGCCTGTTCGCCGCGAAAGGGCATATGAACAAGTTTATGGTGAAAGGTGACGTCAGCACGGTTATGGGCGATATTGAAAACGTTGAAGTGCGGGTGGGATACGAAGGCACGTTAGGGAATAATCAGAAGCCGGAAATTTCTCCGATTTACTATAACAGCACAGCTATCGCCGAAACACCCAAGGTCATTCCCTTCAAGATTAAAAATCCCTCGGCAGGCGAAACCATGACCGTGCGGATAGACCAGCGCGGGCCGGCCCTGGATGCTGTGATTTCAAATTATAATGGTGAAACCTTCAGCGATAACACGGTCTGGACTACTACCGATACGGTCCAGAGCGGCATGTTTGTCTGGACTCCGGCCGAGTATCTGCAGGGTTTATACTCAAATATTACCGTGCGCGTGATTGATAACGGCACGCCCAATCTATACGAAGAGTTGTACATGATCCTCAGCGTGGTCGTCTCAAATGTTGCCCCGGTCCTGGTCATCGACCCGCCCGATACCCACCGCATCTACAGTATGCGGGACCAGACCAACCTGGATTGGCATGTAACAATTCAAGACTTGAATCTGGACCAAACAATTGTTTTTTCCGTTACGGAAGCCACGATGGGACCGCGTCTGGGCCTGGTGAGTACTTCCACGGGCACCAGAAAATATCACGTGCAGGCAACCAATGTCGTTGTGGGCGTCTACTCCAATATCGTTTTCAAGGCTACCGACGGTGAAGGTTTGAGCGACACAGTTACCCTTATCGTAACCGTCACCAGCAATGCCATGCCGGTCGTAACAACGACCCTGCCGGCCAACAGTGCTACCCTGTCCGTCAGCAATACTCTCTCGTTTTATGTGCAGGCTGCTGATGACGAAGTAAACAACCTGACCTTTCCACGGCCAATCGATCT
>CAZCLS010000015.1:11728-18588 GCA_964499565.1 uncultured bacterium | reverse complement strand
ACTGAACAGCGCCTCGTTTTTCGCCGCGGAACAGTTAGTCCAGGAACATGTCTCTGTCGTTCCAGCTCAATCACAACACCCGTTAAGCCTCCCAAAGCCTCAGTCTGTTCCGAAAAATCCGGGCTTGTATGCTTCCGGCTCGGTCTTTCCTGCTCTTTCCGGTGAAATTACCGGGATTCACTCAATGCGCGGCTCAACCTTTGTTACCGCTATGCTGCACCCTGTCAGATATATCCCCTCCGCTCAACAGCTGTTCCTGGCAACCAATATCTGTGTCTCTCTCGATCTCTCTGTGCCGCCTACCCTCCTTTCCCGACCCGCACGGAATAATGATCTGTTCGATTCGTATATCGAGTCGATTGCTGATAATCCCGGCATGTTCCGCCACGAACGTCCCGACAACCCTGTCCTGGATTCCCTTACCGCCGATAATGTTGATTATCTGATTATCACCGCCGCCTCACTTACCGGCGCTTTTCAAACGCTGGCTTCCCATTCCATTTCTCATCGCGGCCTCAGCGCCGAAATCGTTTCGGTCGAGTCTATTCAGTCCGCCTATTCCGGTGCTGACCTGCAACAGAAAATCCGCAACTGTATCAAAGACTATGTTGCCAATCGCTCTACCCTCTATGTCGTGCTGGGTGGTGATGACACTATTATTCCCGACCGGGACTGTGATGTCTTTATCGGCTATTATACTGCTCCCGATATGCCAACCGACGTGTATTACAGCGGCCTCGACGGAGACTGGGACGACTGGAATTCCAACGGCGTTTATGGCGAAGCTGATGTCGGCGGCATTAATGACCACGATGAAGGCGACCTTGCTCCCGACGTTATTGTCGGTCGTATCCCCGTGCGTTCCCCTGCTGATGCCCTGAACTATATCAATAAAGTCATTGCTTACGAAAACAGCTCTCTGTCCGAACGTTATACTAAATCCTTTTTCCTGGGCGGTGTGCGCCTGTGGGATTCGTATAGCGGTACCGACCGCCCGTCTGACGCGGTAGCCGATGGTCACGAACCTTACAGTAGTCATTCTCCCATTTCTGACGCTGAAATGTGGGAACGCCGCTTTTACTCCCTGGGAATTTATCCTTTCTGGCAGGCTCAATCAATCGGACTGTTTTTTGATACCCTCACTTCCTGGGACTCTGCCACTGCCGGTGATTATCTTATGACCGGTGCGAATATGGTTCAGCGCCTCAGCGAAGGCTGGCACTTTGTCTCTTTCGATACGCACGGCTGGTCAGCCGGCTGGTCTACCGAATCCGGCGGCTTCTCCAGCACCGAAGCCCTGGCTCTTACCGGCACTGCCGCTGTCGTTTATACCATGGCCTGCACCACCGGCAAGTTTGATGGCGATCCTGACCCCTGTCTGAGCGAAGCATTTATCAGAAATGGTAATGGCGGCGCTCTAGCCTATATCGGCTGCAGCCGCTATGGCTGGGGCGGCCCGGATGACCCTCCCGCCAGCCCGGTCTCCGATGGCGGTACCTCCTCGGCCTATGAATACGAATTCTATCGCCTCCTGTTTCAAGATCATTATACCGTCCTGGGCCAGGCTTTCGCCCTGCACAAGGCTGCCAAAGCTTCCGCCTGCGGCGCTAATTATGCCTATCGCTGGATTCAGTTCGGTCTGAATCTTCAAGGCGATCCCGCCCTCCAGCTGAAACCCTGGAAAGATCTGTACTATTCCGGCTCCGCTGTGGAAAATTATCCTTCTTCCCGGCCTGCTCTTGAACCCGACAGTATTGCTGGTATTTTCGTTTCAATCGCCAATGCCGGGCTGTCTACCGCTACCGCCTCTGTTCAACTTATCAGCCTTTCTTCGGATATTTCTCTTTCCCCCCCGGACGAACGCTCGCTTATTATTCCTCCCGGTCTTACCGTCAGCAATTCTCCCGCATTTACTGTTTCCATTGCTGATACCTGTCCCGACGGTAACTATCCCTTCGATCTTCGTGTCTCTTCAAATCTTGGCGTCTTTACCAACCGGTTCTTTGTGGATATTTATTCCCAACCCCACCTGGTCTGTCAACCCAACGAATTGGTTGTTACCTATTGCGGTTGTGATGCCACGACGGCTCATGTTACTCTGACTAATACCGGCAGCGGTACGTTAACCTTCCAGACTGCCGGCAGTGATTCCTATTCCTGGCGCTCCAGCGATATGCCTGCCGGTCCCGTTTACTCCTGGATCGATATCTCTTCCATCGGTTCTGCTGTTCCGATCGGTGATGATGATGTTTCCTGTGAATTTCTGATCGGATTTGATTTCCCCTTTTATGGAAAACAATATTCTTCCTTCCTGATCGGTGCTAATGGCGGCCTGGCCTTGTCGCCCGGATACCTGGACGGCAACAACCAGCCCCTTCCCTGCCTGCCCCATAACGCCCCCGGCCCCTTTGTCGCTCCATTCTGGGATGACCTTGATCCCGGTGTCGGCGGTTCCATCATGTATCATGCCGATTCCAACCGCCTGGTTGTCTCCTGGCTCAATGTTCCTCATTTGCTTGCACCTGCCAATCTGCAGACGTTCCAGGCTGTACTGTTCCATGATGGCCGGATTCTCTTTCAGTACAAATCAATGAACGGCACACTTAACGAATGTACAGTTGGTGTCCAGGCCGGCAGTATGCCCGCCCGTGCCTGCCAGGTTGCCTATAACGAGCCTTTTGTCAAAAACAATCTGGCCCTGGAACTTATTCCCACCAGCTCTCCCTGGTGGATTTCCGTTACTCCTCAGCGCGGTGAAGTTCAGCCCGGATCGGCCTTGTCTCTCGATTTCAGTATCATTCTCCCCGATTCCGCTTCAAATGTCTATCAGTCTTCTATATCGCTCTGGCATAACGATTCTTCCGAAAACTGCTTGACAGAAATCCCGATTACTTTTATAATTCCTGAGCCCGTGTGGCTGGCTTTTTTTCTGGCAGGTCTCCTGCTCTTAAAACGCAAAGGATTGCTTCATTGAAACTACCAGCTCTTTTAGCCCTCGAAGATGGTACCATTTTTAATGGCTTCTCCTTCGGCGCCAACACTGATGCCGCCGGCGAAGTTGTCTTTAATACCTCTATGACCGGATACCAGGAAATCATTACCGATCCCTCCTATCGCGGTCAGTTGGTTGCTATGACCTATCCTCTTATCGGTAATTATGGTATTAATGTTGATGACGCTGAATCGGCCAAACCACATCTTAATGCTTTGGTTATCCGCGAACTCAGCAGAATTACTTCCAATTACCGCTCAACCGAAAGTCTGGACGCATACCTGTCGCGTCATGGCGTTCCCGGTATCGAAGGTATCGATACCCGCATGCTCACCAAGCATATCCGTGAACAAGGCGCTATGCGCGCCTGCCTCTCCTCCTCTGAATCTAATCCCGATTCCCTCGTCGATAAAGCTCGCTCTGTCCCCCCTATGGAAGGCAGCGACTTTGTTCGTGACGTTAGTTGTGATGCTCCCTATGCCTGGGACCCCGACGATTCCCTCAGCATTCCCTGGCAGGACGGCTATCGCTCCGCTAAGCATCCCGAATCGCTTCCTCCCGCCGACATGCATGTCGTCGCGATTGACTGTGGAATTAAATGGAATATCCTGCGCAATCTCAGACGACTCGGCTTCCGTGTGACGGTTGTGCCGGCCGGTACCAGCGCTGACGATATTCTCAGTCACGCCCCCGACGGCCTCTTCTTGTCAAACGGTCCCGGAGACCCGGCTGCTGTGCCTTACGTCTTCGATGAGGTTAATAAACTTCTGGGAAAAGTGCCCATCTTCGGTATCTGTCTCGGTCATCAGATGCTCGGTCTGGCCTTTGGCGGGAAAACCTTTAAACTTAAATTCGGTCATCATGGCGGTAATCAGCCCGTTATGAATCTGCATGATAGAAAAGTCGAAATTACTGCCCAGAATCACGGCTTTGCCGTCGATTTTGATTCGCTCGATCCTAAGGAAATCGAACTCACTCATATCAATCTTAATGATAAAACCGTCGAAGGTATACGCCACCGTTCTCTGCCCGTCTTTTCCGTCCAGTACCATCCCGAAGCCGCGCCCGGCCCGCATGACTCCTTCTACCTCTTCCGCCAGTTCAGAGATATGATCGAGTCGGTCTGATTATGTAAACCTTTTGTCAGCTTTTTTCGCGCGTGCCTGCACTCCGCTGTTTTCCAGCCATCCTTGCCGAATGTTCTCCACAACTTCAAATCCAGGCACATAGGGCTTGATGTCCAGTAACGGCGTTCCATCCAGTATGTCAATGTTTTCTATGTATAATGTCCTTCCTTCTATTTGATCCAGTTTTACTACCGATATCCCGATCGCGTTTGGCCGCTTTGGTGCGCGCGTAGCGAATACTCCCCGCTCCTGTGTGTCTAAAAACGGCGTCACACTCAGCGAATATCCCCCCGATTTGTGAAAATAATATATCAGGATTATGTGCGAAAATCCTTCAAGATCCTTCAGCCCGGCCTCGTATTCTTTGAATACTTCAACCGTCCCTTTAATTCCCTTTCCCCCCACCGGCTGGATCGGCATGCCCTCCAGTGTTGTAAAGGGTGAATGTAGTATGCCTATCGGATCTAATTCAATCTTCATGTGCGTCATGTATTGGTTGATTCGGTATCTGTCTCATTCGGTTCTATGTGAACAACAACGTCTATTATTCGCAGGCCGTTCTCCAGCAACGCTTTCTTGACTTCTTCGGATATGTCATGCCCCGCACGTACCGTTATTTCCGGCTCTACCAGTATATGCAGATCTACGTACATCGCCGACCCGAATGTCCGCGTGCGCACAGCGTGTACATCTTCTACCCCCGCCACGTTCTCCGTTACTTCTATAATGTGCTCCCGCTCCTTGCTCGATGCGCCCTGGTCGGCTAACTCCGCGAATGCAGGTTTCAGTATGTCCCACGATACTTTCAAAATAAACATCGATACTATTAACGCACCGATATGATCCACAAACGCCCAGTTGGGATTGTAAATCGATGCTGTTACCGCTAATAATGCCGGTACCGAACTGAACGCGTCTGAACGGTGATGCCATGCATTCGCTATCACCGCCGATGATTTAACCCGCCTGCCTACCAGAATTGTCCACTGGTATAATAGTTCCTTGAATATAATTGATAGTAACGGTCCGGTTATCGCTATCCAGCCAGGCTGAATGATGTGATGCTCCCGGGTTGTTATCAATGCGTGATACCCGATACTTATTGCCGCTCCGGCAAGTATCAGCCCGATCGCCGCCGTTATCATTGCTTCTATCCGATAATGACCGTAAGGATGCTTCTCGTCCGGCGGAGCCGACCAGTATTTTACCCCGAATAATACCGCGAAATCCGTTGCCATGTCGGATAAACTGTGCACCGCGTCCGCTATGACTGCCTGGCTCGCTCCAAGATACCCCACGATAAACTTCAGCAGGGTCAGCCCCAGATTGATCCCGAGGCCTATCCACGTTATCCGTTTTATCTGATCCGTATTCTTGTCGTGCTCTTTCTGATTCGAAAAAAATGTCTCGTGTTCCTGGTCCATATGGTAATTGTCTATGACCGTTATGCTTTTCTGTTTCTTTCGCTTCTGTTGCTTATTATACCAAATATTTTCCAGATAACCAGTCCACCACTTCCCCTGCTGATTTTCTCGCACAACCCTTTTCCCTGAAAAATTTATTAGTTTCTCCACCGAAACAAAGTGACAATTCGGTGTCAGGCACTGATTTGTCACTTTATTGGTATTCTGTCCTGTGTAATATCTCTTCCTGCATCTCTACTGGCAACCGCGTGTAATAGTCGGTGTATCCTCCTACCCGGATTACCAGGTCGCGATATTCATCCGGATTGTTGCGAGCCTTTTGGAGTGTTTCATGATTGATTACATTAATCTGGACTTCAAATCCCCCGCGTTTCAAATATGTCATTACCAGGTCTTTCAAGCGTGCCGGTCCATTACCGGTTAGTAATGATGTATTGAATTTCATGTTGAATGCTACTCCGCCGATCAGTTGACTGTGTTCCCAACTTGTCGTGGATAATATCGCCGCGGTGGGCCCTTTGCTCTCCCGTCCCTGGGCCGGTCCGGCCCCGTCGGCAAAGGGCTTGCCCGCCTGCCGCCCGTCCGGAGTCGCTCCGGTCTCCCTCCCCATCCGTTCATGCATCTCCCATACAAATACTCCCGGTACATACGGGCTGTCTCCCGGATACATTCTGTATTCCCCGCACAGTTCAGTTATGTTCTTCACTACCTCGCAGGCCAGCTTGTCTGTCTCCGTTTCGTTTTGTCCGTATTTCGCGTGCCGGTTCTGAAAACGTTGGCGTTCAGGCTCGTAGCCAGTGTAATTCGCTTCGAGAATTGTGTGCATATTAGATACATTCATGCTCTTACGCTTGTATACCTCTTCTTCGATTACATGCAGCGAATCAATCAGATTGGCCAGACCTACAAATGAGCATTCAACCCAGTTGTACCTGGCTCCCCCCCGGTCGATATCCATACCTTTCTTTATGCAGTCCCGGGTAAACACACTTTGCAGAGGCTTGCCCCCCAAGCGCTCGCGGTCGTGCCGCAGCCGGTTCTCACATGCCACTCCCTGGCTTACAGCATTTCTCAGTCGGGTATAATAATTACATTTAAATGCTTCAAACGTCTCCGGCTGATTTCCCCCGGCTGCCGCCGCGATCTCGTCTAACAGTAATCCGCACAAGGTATAATAAGGCGAAGCTACCCATATGTTGCTCCCGAGTGCCGGTGTTATCTCGACACATGTGCTGTTTACGTAATAACAGGTTTCTTCCCGGGGCACCCCCAGCCTTCGCAAACCTTTCTGAATCGTTTCGTCTCCGAAAAATGCCG
>CAZCLS010000015.1:1979-11628 GCA_964499565.1 uncultured bacterium | reverse complement strand
GGCACCCCCAGCCTTCGCAAACCTTTCTGAATCGTTTCGTCTCCGAAAAATGCCGCTGACGCATACCCATGCGTTATCAGTTCTATCGCTTTCTCAATCAACTCTTCCGGCGTTTCTTCATGCCAGCATATCCCTACCGTCGGATAGACTAATTTCGTTCTGCGTAATGCTTCCAGGCATATATACGACACCTCGTTTGTTACATCTTTTCCACCAGCGTCACGACCGCCGATCATTACTGGTATTGCCAGGCCGTCCGGAATAAATTCGTTGATTAAAAGATATAACGATTCGACTAATACCAGTGCCTCATCATGACTGAGTTTACCTGTCATGATATCCGCAGTATAAAACGGCCAGAGTGTCCGATCGATATGACCGGGACCAACCAGCCAAATCATTTCCCCTTGCTGCACGGCAAGCAATACCAGCCATAGCAGTTGCATTGCCTCGAAAAATGTTTCAGGAGGCTGGTGCGCTATCCTGTTACAAGCTGCCCACACGCGCTCCAGCTCGGTTTGGCGTCCGGGTAAGCTTTCAGATATTGCCTGCCCGGCACATTCGCCGGCGTGCTCTATCATCAAAGTCAAACCTTCCAGGGCATACAGATACGATCTGTAGGTTGCTGCCTTAGCGCCGGTCGACCGTGACAGCCTGTCACTGATATCCCCCGCGATCCCGTCTATACCATGTAACAGCACGTACTGCATGTCCAGTTCGCAATGCCCCCGCTGACCGCCTGGTACAGGATAATCAGCCAGAACGGCTTCTGCTTCGACTGACAATTCTTCCGTTATCCATGCCGGGCGGCGACTGAAGCGGCCGGCCAGCAGTTCCAGGTCATCGGTTTCAAATTCTATCAGAGAAAGTACTTCCCTCGTAACCCAGCCCTGTCGTTCCTGAAGCGATTCAACCTTCGCGGACTTACTCCAGCCCCTGGCGCGTCCAATGCTGATATCACGCCAGGCTTCCTGTTTACGGTCTAAACAGCGCTGCCGTAATACCCGTATGCGTTCCTTATCTGTAATCATAACCGTATTTCAGATTGATTTTATGGAACTGTTGTTCATGATTGTATAATAAAAAAACGGCCGGCGCGAGAGAGGGGGGCACCGGCCGCTATTCTCCTGAACCGCAGCACGTTTGTTTCCTTCAGTATTGGTTCAGGAACATTTACTGTATCCGCATGAAAAACATTTGCTGCAATTTTCTTCAAAATATAATGAGCGCTCATTGCATTGAGGGCATATCATGAATGGTGAGTTAACCGTGCCGGCCACCATTTCTACTCCCATCGATTCTGTACTGCCCATCGGACCCGACGATTCCTGCGCAACGGTTACTTTCTGCGGCTGCTTCTGCGACGGGACCGGCTTGTCTATGAAACCGATATTGATCAAATGCTGCTCTATCACTTCCCCGATTTCGGCTACGAGAGACGGTATATAGCGCCCATTGCGGAAATAACCGCCGTTGGGGTCAAAAATGCTTTTTAATTCCTCAACCAGAAATGACGGGTCGCTGCTGCGGCGGAATACCGCTGATATCAGCCTGGTCATCGCCACTATCCAGCTGAAATGCAACAGGTTTTTGCTGTTGATGAATATTTCAAACGGCCGGCGTAAATCACCTTCGCAGATGTCATTGATCGTTATGTATAATGCCTGCTTGCTCAGCGGTGTTTTGATCTTGTATGTCGTGCCCTGCAGTAATACCGGCCGGCGCGGCACGGTATCAAGTTCATCCTGGCTCATCATCATCTCATCATCCGGCTTTTTGACCGTTTTCTTTTTGTCATCGCTTCGTTCCAGCACTCCCCTGATATGCTCGCTCGGTCTGAATGTCGTGCAGCCTTTACACCCTTTTTCATAGGCATACAGATATATATCCTTGAACTCGTTGAAATCAAAGTCCGTCGGTACATTCACCGTCTTTGATATCGAACTGTCTATGTATTCCTGTAACGCGGCCTGGATGTCTACATGCTCGCGCGGTTTTATTGTCTCCGTCGATACAAAATAATCAGGCGCTTTCTTGCTGTCCGGATGCAATCCGCAATACATCTCATACGCGTAATCCCGAACTGTGTGCTCTTCATACTCGTCACCTGTCCCTTTGCGTACTTTGCGCGTGTATGACAGAGCGAATATCGGTTCCAGCCCGCTCGAAATGTTTCCGGCAAATAATGATATCGTTCCCGTCGGCGCGATTGAAGTCAGATGTGAATTGCGGATTCCGTGTTTTTTTATCCGCTTTAGCGTCTCTTCCGGCAATTTCTTGACAAACTCTCCCTGCAGATACCTTCCTGTGTCCAGAAGTGGAAACGGCCCCTTCTCTATCGCTAAATCCACCGACGCGTCATACGCCGCGTCACGGATCGTTTTCATTACCTCTTTAGCGAATTCCAGCGATTCCGCCGACCCGTACCGGATGCTCAGCATCGCGAACATATCCGCCAATCCCGTAATACCCAAGCCCATCCTACGTTTGTTAACCGCTTCCTCCATTTGCTTTTCCAACGGGAAATTTGATATCTCTATCACGTTGTCCAGCAGCCGAACCGCGATTGGAACTATATCACGGATTCCGTTGTAATCTATTGCCGCTTCCGGGCTGAATGGTTTGCTCACAAACCTGGTCAGATTGATCGACCCCAGCAGGCATGCCCCGAATGGCGGCAACGGCTGCTCGCCGCACGGATTCGTCGCCCGGATGTCTTCGCAGAACCATAAGTTGTTCATCCGGTTTACCCGGTCAATCAATATAAATCCCGGCTCCGCGAAATTGTAGGTTGATTCCATTATCGTTTCAAATAATTCACGAGCTCCGATTGTTTTGTATACTTTGCCGCCAAATTTCAATTCCCAGCTCTTGTCTTCCTTTACCGCTTCCATGAACGCGTCGGTGACCGCGACCGACATGTTGAACATCTGCAGCTTGGCGTTGTTCCGCTTGGCTGCTATGAACTCTTCTATGTCGGGATGCGATATCGATAAAACCGCCATCTGCGCCCCGCGCCGGTGACCCGCGCTCATTACCGTCCTGCAGGTCGCGTCGAATACCTGCATGAAACTGATCGGCCCTGACGCGTGCGACTCTACCCCTTTGATGAAATCTCCCCTGGGACGGATCGTCGAAAAATCAAACCCTACTCCCCCACCCTGCTTCTGCGTTAACGCCGCTTTGCTCACCGTGTCGAATATCCCTTCCATCGAATCTTCGATCGTGTTCATTACGTAGCAATTGAACATGGTTGCTTTTTTGCGGCTTGTTCCCGCGTTGGATAGAATCCGTCCCGCGGGCAGAAAGCGGTAATCTTCCAGGATGGAATAAAATTTCTCCTCCCAGTACCGATGGTCATGCTCGGGCATCGCTACCGCGTACGCGATTCGCCGCCAACTGTCCTCGATTGTTTCATCGATCGGCGTCCCGTCTTCGTTTTTATAGCGGTATTTCTTGTCCCAGATTTCATGTCCGATTTCGCTTGCGGGAATTGTCATGGTGATTAATACGTATGGTGCCTTATTTAAAAAATATTTCGTTCACTCAGCCTTCATGAAAAGAAAAATATTTCTCCTCTAACATGAGCTGAAATTATAACAAATGCCGACAACGGGTGTCAAGTGATTTTTTCAATACCGTGTACTGCCTCGCTCTTTTTTTACAATATATTGGGTTGCAGCCTCAGTCTCTGCCTCGATGTGTATGCTTTCAACCTTTTTTTGTACGATCTATAAAACATATGCCGTGCCAATCTGAATGCCCCGCCTTTTTCCCCCGTTCCCTAATCGCTGTACTGCTCCGAAAAATAGGCAAGTGTTTCTGCCAGACCTTCTTCAAATGTCGTTTCAGGTCTGTACCCTATCTCTTCCCGCGCCCGGCTGATGTCCGCGCAGGAATGCTTTACATCCCCTTCACGTTCCGACCCGTATTCAGGCTCGATCGCCGTGCCCAGGATCAGGTTCATTTTTTCCACTAATTCCCGCAGACTCAGACTGCTGCCGCAGGCTATGTTGTATACTTTTCCCTCTGCTCCACTAGCCGCGCAGGCCAGTATGTTTGCCAGGGCATTGTTCCGTACATATGTGAAATCACGCGTCTGTTCTCCGTCTCCGTGTATCAGTGGCGCCTGGTTGTTGAACATCCGCCTGGCAAATATCGGTATCACCGCCGAGTAGGGCGAGTCCGGGTCCTGCCGCGGACCAAATACATTGAAATATCGCAAGGTTACTGTCTCCAGCCCGTATACTTCGTAAAATACCTTGCAATAATATTCCCCCGTCAGTTTGGATACCGCGTAAGGCGAAGCCGGCGACGGTGCCAGCGCCTCATGCTTGGGCGATATAGCTATATTGCCGTACGCCGATGACGATCCCGCGTATATAACCCGCTTGACCCCGTAATCCCGCGCCGCGCACAGCACATTCAACGTTCCGTTGACATTCACCGCGTTGCATTCCAACGGATTTTCGATCGAGCGCGGCACCGATGGCAGCGCCGCCTGGTGCAACACATAGTCGATCCCGCTCATCGCAATTGTCAAAGCGTGTGAATCGCGGATGTCCCCGGTTATAATCTCTATTTCCTCGGCCAGATGCTTGATGTTCTCCATTTTGCCGGTCGAGAAATTATCCAGAACACGCACATATTCGCCGCGTTCTACCAGTTCTTCCACGATATGGGAGCCGATAAAACCGGCACCGCCTGTAACTAAATATGTTGCCACAAATCCCCGCCTTGCTTGGTTACATATAAACTGCAAAATTATAGCAGATTGATTTGTTTGAGTCAAAAGTTTTACTCAGCCTCCTCATCCTCCACCTCAACACAGCATCCTGGTGCTGTAAAAAGTATACATGCCTTGACTCGTGCTGCCGCTAACGTATATTTTTTGCATAATGATTGACGGTACACCATGATTTGCGGCGCGTATTTCCTTACTGCCGTGCTGATTTCCGCCTCCGTCTTCAATGCGTCTGTCTTGTAATCATACAGCTCTATGCGCTGCGGCTGTTCCCGTTTCGGATAAAATACAACCCGGTCATACTGGCCTCTGATTATGCGGCTGTTCAGCAGTGTCACAAACGGTTCTTCACACGTGAATTCACATGCTTCTTCAGGCTTTGTCAGTACCGCCCGAATCACCGGCTGCGTAAGTATCTCTAACCATTCTTTAACGTATTGCCCGGCTTCCGAGGCATCACTTTCCCGGCAGACTTGTTTTACCAGTTCTATATGCCGGTCTGTATCAAGAGCCACCACCTCGGCCGGTTCGAGCCAGTGTATTGATGACATCAGCGCGTGCAAAGCAGTGCCCCTGCGCAGGGCCGCTCTGTCAGGACTGGTAAACAAAAGCGACCTGCTCCCTTCCACTATTTCATGCATGCTAGACGGTGTCACGTAGGGCCGATGCCGCTTTGCCGTTCCTTCCAATACTACTCGTGGTACCGTTTTATACGCCTGACCTTTCGGTCCTTTTTCCAGGATTCCTTCCGCTTCAAACCACAATGGATTGCCACTTCGATACTGAACCGCACCGGGAATTCCGTTTGAAATATCAATAATTCCCTGCAGGGATTCTTCACAGCCCAATGCTGCCGCCATCAGACTCGAAAACATGTTCTTAGCTGTGTCGGTATAGAGTACATACACAGCCTTGGCCGCTCGTGTTAAGGCTACATACATAGTATTGAAATATTCAATCGTGTTTTCCGCTTCTGAATTGCTCACCATCTCTTTGAATAAAGCGTTAACCTGCGTCAGGCTTTTTCCCGGATTTGCCAGAACAACCGGTATGCGCGGCTTCTCCAGTCGTCCGGTCTCACGCTCAATCCTGGTATATATCAGTGGTGTTCTGTCAAGATTCTTGATGTCGATGTGCGGCAGGAGTACCAGGTCATATGTCATCCCTTTCGATGCATGAATGGTTGTGCATACCACTCCTTCACTCGCGGCCGGTTCCCGCTGAGCGCTTGTTTCAACATAGTGTACAAAATCCCCCGGCCTGGGCGTCACTATCGGCATATATGCCGCTGCCAGATCGATCAACTGCTGCAGCCGTGTTCGTGTCACCATGTCGGCCCGGCCGATATAGGGTTTCAATAGCTGTTCAAGTGTTTCCGCGTATGTCGTGTATACCAGCTGGTTACTGAACTGATGCAGATATGCTGTCGCTCCCTCGATATTCCGGGGTATCTCCTCCGCTAAAAATGAATGCTTGACATGAAACTCCGCTAATCGGTCCCCCGGCATATCCGCCCAGCGGATCAGTGCCAGTACCGCCTGTACCGCCGGGTCATCAAACATTCGGCTTTTGCCCTGGCTGTAGCAGGGTATGTTTTTCGTGCGTAATGCCAGCAGCGCTTCGTCTACATCCGTATTCCTTCGGCAGATCACCGCGCTGCTGATTCCACGCTCCCACGGTTTTATTGTTGCCAGTATTTCCGCCGCGGCCGCAAACCGGTCGCCACGCTTCTGGTCGGCATACGTGCTTTCTTCATTGCTTACCTGCCGTAATTCAAAATATCCCGGTCGCGCCCCGCTAACCGCACTCGTATGCGGCGTGAATCCCGTTGTCTGCCTCCAGCGTGCCAGTTCATTCCCTATCTCACTGTCCTCATCCCAGGTGAAAATCTTGTTTACCGGTGACAGAATGCATTCCCCCGACCGGAAGCTCCGCGCTAACGGTCTCTCCTGTATCCGGTTTGTTCCCTGACCGTTGTAATAGCCGACAATTTCATTGAATAATCGCGCGTCCCCACCGCGCCAGCCGTATATCGCCTGCTTGATGTCTCCTACCATAAAAAATGTGCGCCGGCCTGTTTCGTCCGATATGATTTCATTCGATATCGGTTCAAGTGTTTGCCATTGGTCCCAACTCGTATCCTGAAATTCGTCGATCATCAGGTGATTGATCTTCCCGTCCAGCCGGTAATACACATACAGCGCATCAGCGTCCGCGCGTGTGCTGATCGTTCCCGTCAGTATCCGGCAGATATCTGAAAAACTTATCCGGTTGGCCGCTGATTTCACATTCCTCAGATTATGATCATACATTGCCAGGAAATCTTTGAATGCTGCCGTCGCTTTCATGGCCGGCAGTATCAGGTTCGCTTCGGCCTGACCAGCTATCAACCCGAATATAGCTTCGTCCTGCTCGTCAAAGTGCCATTTGTAATATGTGTCTTTACCCTCAATGTATTTCCCGACAGGACCTTTTTCCAGTAACGCTTTCCATTGCCGGTTTCTCAGCAGTTCCCGGTACTCCCGGCCTATATATTCCACACCTTTACTGTTATTAATCCGCCCGATACCTTCCAACCCGTAAAACTGCTCTACCACATCGTTCCATTCATTGTCGCTCAATATTTCACCTGGTAATGGAAATGCCGTCCAGGCACCCGGTTCAGCGTCTAAATATAATTCATACCCCTCGTCTATCCCCCGCCTGAATGTGTCTTCCACATTGCGCGTGTCTGCCGACTGTGTGATAGCCGAAAAAATGGTTTCCAATTCTTTATGGAATGCCTTGTCGGTCCTCGCACGACTGTATATTTCATACAGGGCGTCGGCCTTGAACAGCTCTTCGGCATGCTCATCCAGCATGTCCGGCTGCGAATCCTGCCCGAGTTCTAACGCGAAACACCGGATGACTTCAACAAAAAAACTGTCCAGTGTCCCGATCCTCAGCCGGTGCAGCTTCTCAACCGCCCGTTGAAGCCATGCCGCGTAATCTTCCCGCGTTACTGTGCGCCCTAATTTCAACCTCTGACTTAGCTGCTCACGCTGGCTTTCTTCAAGTACCGCGTCTGCCAGCCGCTTCAATATGCGTCCCCGCATCTCTCCCGCCGCGGCTCGCGTAAATGTCAGCGCCATGATCGTGTCGATCTCTTTCTCATACGCCAGCAACCGGATATACCGCAAGGCCAGCTCTTCCGTTTTTCCGCAGCCGGCCGAGGCCATGATCGCTTCGTTATGTATCTGTGCAGTTTGGTTCATATCCGCTGACATACCTGGTTGTATTCACACGTCGCGCATGCGCGGTAATCTTCGGTCCGTTTAAATGAATCGGCTTCAGGCCGAAGTACCTTGCCTGCGATTCCTTTGGCTGTCTCATACGCGTTTTCAAGCATCTCCGCGTCCCATGTCGTTAAGAGCGGTTTTACCTGGTCTGGATTCTTCGGAAGCGCGAAATATCCCGCTTCAGGTACTGCTCCCCCGTATTCTCCGCAGCTCGCAATATGCCACGCGTATAATGGTAATTGTAAATCCCGCCACTGCTCCGCGCGTTTGTCATAATGCGCTGAATCAGGTTTCTGCACGGTCGCGCCCGTTTTATAATCCATTACCCGTACCAATTCACCGCAACGGTCTATCCGGTCTATTCGCCCTCGTATTGCTACTGTTTTTCCCAATAGTTCTATCGGGATTTCAAATGACATCTCGCTTGCGCATATCCGCCAGCCTCGCGCCAGTTCTTCAGTATGTACCCGCGCAAACGCTGCCAATCGGTTCTTCGCGGCCCGGGCCTGCATCAATACAGCCGGATGCGGCTGCAATCCATATCGCCGCCTGACCTGCCGGTCAAGCTCTTGTGATAATCCTGCCCCGTTGATTTTTTCGTCTGTGCTGTCTGCCAGACCTGATTCCCCAAACCATTCCAGCGTCGCATGCATCAGTGTGCCGAATTGCAACGCATCCATTTCATGCAGCAATTCCGGTGCGGGCGTTATAGATGAATACCGCAGATAGAATTTGTACGGACATTCGATATACACTCTGAACCCGCTGACCGGAAATGCCGTTATTTCGCGCTCCAGTGCCAGATTCAGGTCCTCCGGCGCAGCAATCCGTAAACCTGCTTCCGATCGCTGTTTTACTCCGGACGGGTCCGCGCCTGCTTCCGGTTCTGTGCTTTCCGGATAAAATTTCCGGATTATCCGGGCCTGCCATTCCGCGTTACCATCAAATAATAGCCGGCTCGGAAGCCTTGGTTCCGCGTTGTCCGCCGACCGCCCTGCTATCAGATAACACTCCCGGGCACCCGCGGTCAGTGTCTTCAAATAATATCGGTCGCGGGTCAGTCGCCGTTTGTTGTCAAGTATTCCCAATGCCGCTCGCAGCCGGTCCGGCAAAAAGGGATGGCTGGTGACAGACGCCGGAACTACCCCTTCGTTTAATCCGGTTACGATCACTATTGGCGCGTCATCAAGAGCAACTTCCAGCCATCCTACTAAATCTATTGTCGCGCTCTCACTCTCCGGTGTTATCGGCACGTCTGATACTATTGCCGTTATCCTGCGAAAGGCCCGGGTTGCCGGCATCTGTTCCGCCCAGCCTATCCGTGCCGTCCCGATCATTCGTGTTATCGCGTTCCATCCCAGGATCGCTTCAGTATGTTGTTTTGGTATCTGTTGCGCGAATCCTTCCGGTTCGGTTGAGTATATTTCCGCAAAAACCGCATTCAGTATCTCTACCCACTCAGGCAGGCTGTGCCGTTCGTCCAGAGGTTCCAGTAATGTGGATAATATCTTGATCGCCCTGAATAACGGTTCGCACCTGCTCTGTTCCCGCTCGCTCATCAGTGAACGCAAGGCTTTGGTATCTTTCAGGTCTATCCGGTCGAGTATATAGTTCGCGGCGCATTCCT
>CAZCLS010000015.1:0-1879 GCA_964499565.1 uncultured bacterium | reverse complement strand
GCTTTGGTATCTTTCAGGTCTATCCGGTCGAGTATATAGTTCGCGGCGCATTCCTGCAGCATATATAATAATGCGGCGTACTGTTGTTCCTGCCCATCACTGAACATTCGCGCGCTCAGGTATTGTTCGACCTGCGGATGCCGAATCAATCGCATCAACGATTCAATCCGGTTATTTTCCAGCCACGCGGTCAATGCCGTGTTGAGAATCCCCAGTTCAGTCTGTGAAAATGTCCAGCCTACGGCGTCATGACACGCTATGCCTGCCGCGTCACAATCCTGTTTTAATGGCCGGATTACTTCCGGGTCCGGTACCGCGATCAGTATGTCACTGCTGCTGACATCCGTTCCCAGTGTACTCAGTATCTCGACCGCCTGCCGGGCCTGCTGCGCGGGCGTATCCCGGAATATGATTCTTTCCTGTGTGATTCCCAACGCGCCGCATACCGTCTCTGCATTTTGAAGCAGCGCTCCGTATTCGTCAAACCACTCCGGACTGCCATGCGTTACTATGGTCGTTTTATCACTGCAGACCGCCAGCATATCCCGGTAATGCCGAAACATGTCGGCTATCCCGATCGAATATATCGCTTCAATCCCGTTCAGCAAATCCGCGTGTTCTCCGGAATTTGTTTCCAACTCACGCAGGCTCATCTCTATATGCCTGTACCGGTCGGCAATGCCGGCCTGCCCGCATTGTCCCGCGTACGCTTCCTCAACCGCTGCCAGTATCTTCCAGCGTTCGTTCTCACGAATGTCCTCAAATGTTCGCTCTGCTATATCTTTAAATCGTACCCGCTCGCCCGCGCATTCAAGATATATCTTCCTGATTATCCGCGCCAGCAAAAATAAATCCGTTCCTTCTTCTTTTCCCGGATGCCCGGGCGCTAATCCCGCCACAAATGCCGGGTCGGAATCAAACGCATTCATCCACGCGGTATACTCCTCATATTCTGTGCATACCGGTTCCCACCTCACTCTGTCCGCTATCGCTTCACAAAATGTTCCCGGTGTCAGTATCCTTGGCGGCGCTAATGTTCCTCCCCGGTCTTCGTAACGTTCGCATAATAGTTCTAACAGCCTGCGCCCTGCCCTGCGACCGGGAAGTACTATCCAGCATCTGCTCATGTCTTCGTGCCGCTCCATCAAAATCCGGGCGCTTTCCTTCAGACATGATCTGGTTAGTGGTATACTGATATTCTTCATGGTCTATTCCGCGGTAGTTCAGCGAGTTATTGCTAATCAGTATATCAAATCCTGTTTATTAATAAAACTGATTCACCGGTGAGGCGAGCTCACCGGGGTCTAAAAGTGGAAGCGATCAAAAGGACCACTATGGCAGCCGGGGAGAGGCTGTCTCAAAACTAAGAGGAAATGTGGCCGACGGAGAGCCGGTGGATAATTAGAACTATCTGCATGAGTGTATGATACATCCTCTTCAGTGTGAAACTGCAGACACATAGTACAGCTGAATGTGTGACGCGGGCTAGTTTTGAGACAGCCTCCGGACGGCCTCCTTACTCCACCACTCTATCCTCCATCATCCATTCCTTTAATAGACCCCGGTGGGTTCATCCCGCCGGTGAATCAGATTGTATGCAACAAGAACACATTCCATTACATTCACCCGGGCAGTCATTCTGCCACCTGCTCCCGGGGGCGTCGCTAGATAGCCTACCCTTAAGCTCTCATCCGTTGAAAACCGGCCTCACCGAGACCGGCTACAATCTCACCATTCCTGAACCCGTATGAATATATCCCATATATCCTCCCTCTTTCATCCCATCGCGGAATTAGGGTTGAGCCCAAATTCCGCGATAGACGCAGGTGCAGTAGATACAAGGCGTGAGATACGCGAGCGTATTTTTATACGCCAAGTG
>CAZCLS010000014.1:10048-18655 GCA_964499565.1 uncultured bacterium | reverse complement strand
CGGCAAACGCGAAGAAGAAAGCGGCAGATGAAGTAAAAAAGAAAGCAGAGGCGGCGGAGAAGAAGAAAGCCGACGCGGCAGCCAGGAAGAAAGCGGCGGCGGAAGCGAAGGAGAAGAAGAAAACCGAGGCTGAAGCCAAGAAGAAAGCGGCGGCGGAAATGGCCGAGAAGAAAAAAGCCGAGGCGGAAGCCAAGAAGAAAGCCGAGGTGGAAGCGGCTGAGAAGAAGAAAGCCGAGGCGGAAGCGGCTGAAGCCGCTGAAAAAAGCAAAGCGACGGGAAAGCATGCAGCGCATGCCGGCAAGCGGGGAGAAGCAAAGGCGAAAGAGAAGAAGAAAGAGGATGGAGAGAAAAAGGCCGGTAAACCCGCGGGCATCGAAACCACGGCAATCGCCGCGGATGAAAAGGCAGATACGAAGGGGGAGGAGAAAAAGGCAGCCGGACAGTCCCAAAAAGCCTTGGAAGTGGAACACAAGAAAGCCGAAACTGAAAAGAAAAAAGCTCCCCGAACGGTCGAGATGGTGCCGTTGGACCGCATTCGCAAAAGCGCGCCGGGAGCGACAGACATAATTTCATCCTTAAACCAGGCCCAGACAAGTTCGCTGACAAAGCGTTCGCGCGAGGAAGCGCGCAGCACGGTACCGTTACGGGGGCACAAGAAGAAAGACAAAGTTCATTTCACGGGGGTAGAGAACCGTGAAGAGATGATGAACCGGCCGCGACTGTCGGCCAGCGCCGCACTGCGCCAGGCGGTAACGGACCGGACCGCGCTGGAAGGCACGGGCCGGGCGGGTTCCAGACAGATACGCAAGCGCAAGCCCGGTGGGTCGCGCGGCGCGCACGCGCAGCAGCAGGAGCGCGAAATAACGATAGCGATACCCATCAGTGTGCGGGATTTATCACAGGAGACAGGCATAAAAGTTGGAGACATCATCAAAGTACTGATGAAGCTGGGGGCAATGGTAACCATAAACGACAGTATGGATGGTGAGATGGTACAAATGGTAGCGGATGAATTAGGGATACAGGTAAAATTGAAGGACAAGGAAGAGAATCTGGAAGAGTTTGCTTTTGCGGCGGAAGAGGCGGAAGAAATCAACACGGGAGAGCAGGAGCCGCGGGCGCCGGTGGTAGTATTTATGGGACATGTCGACCACGGTAAAACATCGCTGCTTGACGCGATCCGCAAAACGAATGTAGTCAAGGGAGAATCGGGAGGAATAACGCAGCATATCGGGGCGTACAAGGTAGGCACGACTCAAGGGATGATAACATTTATCGACACGCCGGGACACGAAGCATTTACGACAATGCGGGCGCGCGGCGCTCATGTTACCGACATAGTCGTGCTGATAGTGGCGGCGGACGACGGGCTGATGCCGCAGACACTGGAGGCGATCAATCACGCCCGGGCGGCCAAAGTACCGATTATGGTAGCGATAAACAAGATGGATTTACCGTCGGCAAATATCGACCAGGTATTACGGCAATTAACGGAACAGAGTCTGATGCCGGAAGACTGGGGCGGGGAGACGATCTGCTGTAAAGTATCGGCGATGACAGGCGCTGGATTGGACCACTTACTTGAGATGATATCATTACAAGCGGAACTCCTCGAGTTGAAAGCGCGATACACCGGACCGGCAGAGGGAGTGGTGTTGGAATCCAAGCTTGATCCGGGGCGAGGGTCAACGGTAACGGTCATCGTACAGCAAGGCAAATTAACGAAAGGGGATCCGATCGTATGCGGAACTTCTTTCGCCCGGGCACGTTCATTAAGCAACGATTTAGGGGAACAGATAGAATCGGCCGGACCGGGCGAACCGGTGCAGATACTGGGATTCAGTGAAATACCGCCGCCGGGAGCGAAGTTCAAGGTAACGATCAGTGAACGGCATGCGCGCGACCTGGTTGAGCGGCGGAGGGTAGAGGAGCAGTTGAAACGGCATGCCGACACGCAGAAAGTGACGCTTGAAAATTTCTATCGTCACATGGCGAATGAAAAGTACAAGGAGCTGGCGATCGTATTGAAAGGCGACACGCAAGGCACAACGGAAGCGGTACGTGGTTCACTTGAACGGTTATCAGGCGGCGAAGTCAAGGTAATGGTAATACACGGGGGCGTGGGAGACGTATCTGAGAATGATGTGATGTTAGCGTCGGCGAGTAACGCGGTAGTAATAGCGTTCAAAGTAAACATATCTGAATCGGTGCGAAACACGGCCAAATCCGAGGGAGTGGACATCAAGGAATATGAAGTTATCTACCATGCCACGGAACAGATTCAGAAAGCGCTGGTGGGAATGCTTGATCCGGTGTACAAGGAAGAGAAGAGCGGCGTAGCGGAAATCCGCCAGGTATTCAAGCTGTCAACGAGCGGGATAGTAGCGGGCTGCTCTGTGTTAGAAGGAGAAATGACGCGAAACAGCAAGGCGCGAGTTATGCGGAATGGCGAGCAGGTATACGATGGAGAAATACAGTCGCTGCGCCGTTTAAAAGATGAAGTCCGGGAAGTCCGCACGGGATTTGAATGCGGCATAACAATGCGAGATTTTAATGATATCCGTGAAGGCGACCTGATCCAGGCATACAAACTGGTACAGGTAGAGCCGCACATATAACCCGAATTATTCATGTCTGTTGAACGTTCAGTACGGGTAAATGAGCTGGCCAAGCGAGTGGTCAGCACAATATTGCAGCGGGAGTACGCGCACACAAAGCTTGGCTGGGTGACGGTATCGCGGGTGGTAGTCAGCAAAGACCTGCAGCATGCGCGCGTTTTCTTTACGGTGCTAGGGACAGATGAGGATGAGCAACGGGTAATGAACCGCCTGCAGGCGGACAAAGCGCATCTGCGGTTTCTGCTGGGGAATACTATTCGATTACGATACACACCCGAATTAATATTTGAAGTAGATGAAGAATTAAAAAAAGCAATGCGAATAGACCGGTTATTAGAGGAAGCACAGATTGACTCGCAGGACAATCACGAAACAAACGGATAAGACGGGCGGCATGGATTCCAGTCAGTATCCGAACAGAATATCACACGCGCAGGCGGCCGGGTTGTTGAAGAGAGCCGGGCGGGTTTTGATATGCGGACATATCAATCCTGACGGTGATTGCATCGGATCGATGGCGGCCCTGGCGCACGCGATGCGGTCGATGGGAAAAACAGCCCGGGCGGTGCTTGTGTCCGAATTACCGCTGAAATACCGTTTTGTTGCTGCCATGTTCACGAAACCGGACGCTGAGTTTTGCAGCACGGCAGACCTGGTTGCAGTCCTCGACACACCCTCACGTTCACGCCTGGAGATTCCGGCCGATATGTTGCCGGCCGGCAAGCCAGTCGTGTGCATCGATCATCATCCCGTAACCTGTAAAGATTTTGATTATGTGCTTGAAGACCGGCGCGAAGCCGCGGCGGGGTGCATACTGTATGAAGTGTTTCGAGAATTGGGCGTCGACATAACACCGGCGATGGCGGATTGTCTGTACGCGGCACTGATAACCGACACGGGACGTTTCACCAATCGAAACACCAGCGCGCGGGTGTTTGAGCTGGCACTGAATCTAGTAAACGCCGGTGCCGATCCGTTTCGTATAGCAGGATATATTTATCAATCGGCGACTGTCGCGCAACTACGGTTACTGGGAGCGGTGTTAGAGACACTCGAATTAGTCAGCGGAGAGCGCGGGGCGATACTGTATCTGACTGATTCAATGCGACGGGAATGCGACGCCGAAGAAGCCGACACGGAAAATTTTGTTAATTACGCAAGGTCGATCCACGGGGTGGAAACAGCAGCGTTGCTAAGTGAGGAGCCGGGATGTCAATCGGTCAAAATAAGTTTGCGATCGAACACAAGCGCATACGATGTTAGTGCGTTAGCCGGGCGGTATGGCGGCGGCGGGCATCCGGGAGCATCGGGAGCGACGGTAAGCGGTTCATTAGGGTCAGTTTTACCGGAATTCAAAAGCAGATATGAACAGTTTATTCAGGGAATTGAGAAATAACCCGACACGGGGAATAAAATGGAATCAATAGTGATAATCGGATCGGGACCGGCCGGATACACCGCGGCAATCTATGCCGCGCGGGCATCGCTGAAGCCGGTGGTATATGAGGGAACGACACCGGGCGGACAACTTATCGTATCATATGAAGTTGAAAATTACCCGGGATTTCCGGAAGCGCAGTCCGGAGCTGAACTGATTGATCTGTTCAAACAGCAGGCCGAGAGATTCGGGGCGCGAACAGTACCGGAAGAAATCACTGGCATAACCAGAGAAGACGGGTATTTCAAACTCGCAACACCATCGGGTGAGATACAAACCAGAGTTGTGATAGCAGCGACCGGTGCTGTAGCGCGGCGGCTGCCGATAGAAACTGAACCGAAGTACTACGGCAAAGGTGTATCGGGCTGTGCCACATGTGACGGAGCTTTTTTCAAAGACAAGGATGTGCTGGTGGTTGGGGGCGGGAATACCGCGATGGAAGACGCGGTATTTCTTACCAGGTTTGCGCGGATGGTTACGATAGTACATCGGCGGGATTACTATCGCGCTGCGGCAATCGAGGTGGAGAAAGCCCGTAACAACGCGAAAATCAAATGGCTGGTGCCCTATGACGTTGAAGAGATACGAGGAGACCAGACTGTGGCATCAGCCGTGCTCAGGAACAAGGAAACGGGAGAAACGGTTGAACGGGAATGCCAGGGAATATTCGTGGCGATCGGGCACGAACCGCAAACGGAAGTATTCAAGGAGCTGGTAGACTGTGATGAAAACGGCTTTATGCAAACAGAGCAGCGCAGCACGCGCACGAAGACGCCGGGGCTGTTTGCCTGTGGAGATGTAATGGACCCGGTATACAAGCAGGCAGTAACAGCCGCCGGCACGGGCTGCATGGCGGCGCTGGATGCCCAACGGTATCTGGAATCACTGGAATAGCGCAATGAACTCACTGGAACGGATCGTATCTCACCTGGATGAATACCTGGCCTTGCGGGATTTTACCGACACGAGCCAGAACGGGCTTCAGGTAACGGGAAAATCGGCGGTAAAGCGCATCGTAGGTCTTGTGGATGCCTCGGTAGAGGGATTTGCCGCGGCTGTCGACGCGCGCGCTGATATGGTGATCGTGCATCACGGCATGCTGTGGAATAAAGCGGTAAGTCTGACCGGCCCGTTTTACGACCGGGTAAAAATACTGATTGAGAATGGCATATCGCTCTATGCGGCACATTTACCGCTGGACGCCCATCCGGAAACAGGCAACAACATCCAGCTGCTGGAAATTGTCGGGGCCGCGTTGGTTTCCTGGTACGCGGAGTGGGGGGGCAAACCGATTGGATGTATCGGCTCTTTCAAGAATGCGAAACCATTGGTGGACATAGTAGAAACGCTCGACACCGGATTAGACACACAAAGTCGTGTTCTGGATTTCGGCCCATCTGCAATCAAGACGGTCGGCATAGTCAGCGGATCGGCATGTGAAGCGCTGGACGCGACGAAAGCAGCAGGGGCGGATTTATTTATAACCGGGGAAGCGCGTTTAAGCGCGTATCATCACGCCCAGGAGCTGGGCATGAATGTCGTATTCGCCGGGCATTACGCGACAGAAAGCGTCGGCATACAGGCATTACTGAACCGGCTTCCGAGTTGGTTTGATGTTGAAACACTTTTTATAGATATACCATGTCAGATCTGACCCGGACAATCACGGGAAACTTGATTGAGACCGCTCTGCACAGGGGTTTTACGGCCTGCAGACGGCATTACGCGGCATTTTTGCTGACCGGGGTGCCGGCAGCGTTCATACTGCTGATGACATCAGTATGTGAATATTTGATACGAAACGCGGGCGTCATGACCGTGAAACAGAGCATGTCGAACATAAACGGCTTTGCGATCATGGTATTTGTGATTCGTTTATTAACGTACGGGGCGTTGATCAGTTCCTGGAGCTGGCTGGCGGGAGAAGCGCTGTTTGACGGCAAACCTTCGATTCGTGAAGCGATCGGGCGCGGCATCAGTGGCAGTTTTAGGAGTATAATGGCACTTCTGCCGGTCTGGATATTCATGGTATTAATCGCGCAGATAACCAGTGGAATATGCAAGGTCGCGTGGATACTATTTTCAGCCGTGAATACCGGCACGGGACTTGCCGCGGTACTAACGGCGGCAACCGCGGCGATACCTTTGCTGCTGATACTGAGCGCGAAATTTATGTTTGTGATACCGGTCAGCAGCTTTGAAAAAGTAACATCCTTTGAAGCACTGGCGGTAGCCAATTCGCATGTGCACTGGCGCAGTTTTGTCTGGGCGGGAACAACGCTGAGCTGGCTCAGTATGTTGATACTGGCGGGATTACTGGTACCGTCATTGACATATATCACAACCATCTGGGGCATCCAGCAACCGCTGCACAGCGCAGTCAGGCAGGCGGGAGCGGTTGTGGCAACACTTGTCATCGCGCCCTTGCCCCTGGCCTATCTTACGGCACTGTATTTTGCGCATGAGCTCGCGGCAGCGGGGAATGAGTAATGGAAGACACCATTTTGAAAAGGATAACAGCATACAAAGCATGGAATCGATGAATACAGAAACACGAAAAAGAATATTGACGGGAGATAGACCGACAGGGCGGCTGCACCTGGGCCATTATGTGGGGTCGCTGCAGAAGCGGGTGGAATTACAGGAACGGTACGACACGATACTGATAATCGCCGATTTACACATGTTAACCACGAAACCCTCACCGGAAGACATAGCGGGGATACGGGAAAATGTGCACGGGGTAGTGCTGGATTACCTGGCGGCGGGAATAGACCCTGAGAAAGTAACGATATATCTGCAATCAGCAGTACCGGAGATTTACGAATTGAATCTTATCTTTGAGATGCTGATAACGGTTAACCGGTTAAGTCGGCTGCCGTCGATAAAAGACATGGCGCGGGCGGCGCATATGACGGATGAGGAGATGCCGTTCGGGCTGCTGGGGTATCCGGTGCTGCAGGCCGCCGATATACTCCTTCCGCGCGCGCACCTGGTACCGGTCGGCAAGGATAATGAAAGCCATGTAGAGATCACGCGCGAAGTTGCCCGGCGGTTTAACACGACCTACGGCGAAGTATTTCCGATTCCGGATGTGCTGGTAGGCGATGTACCGACTCTGGTAGGCACGGACGGTCAAGGCAAAATGTCGAAAAGTTTAGGAAATTGCATAAATTTGAGCGATGATGAACAGACCGTCAATAAAAAGGTCCGCGGCATGTATACCGATCCCAAGCGGATTCGGGCCGACATACCGGGAACGGTGGAAGGCAATCCGGTATTCATGTATCATGACGCGTTCAATCCCGACGCGGAGGAAGTAAAAGATCTGAAGGATCGATATCGGAGCGGATTAGTAGGGGATGTCGAAGTGAAGGAAAAGCTGGCTGGGGCGCTGAACCTTTTTCTGGAACCGATGCGGGAGCGGTACAAGGCCTATGAATCCGACACGGGATATGTTGAGCAGGTAATCCTAAACGGCACAGAGCGGATGAGAAGTATTGCCAGGGAAACAATGAAAGAAGTAAAGCAGGCAATGGGACTGGCGGGAGTATGGAATAAAATCCGCCGGGCGGCGGAACGACGGGAAAAACGCCTGGCCGGACAAGCGCAAGGATAAGCATGACACCGACACTGAACAGAACAATCGCGTATTTCGGGTTACCGAGTTCATTCACGCACCAGGCCGGTCTGCTGCATTTTGGCGACCGGTGTGAATTTTGTTCATATGAGACGATCGCGGATGTGTTTAACGCGGTTGAACAGAGGCAGGCAGCGTTTGGAGTAGTACCGATCGAGAATTCGAATGAAGGCGCGGTGACACACACGCTCGATATGTTCATCGATTCGCCGGCCAGCATTAACGCGGAGATCTATCTGGATATACACCAGAATCTGATGAGCAGATATCTGCCGGAAACAATAAGCAGGATATACAGTCATCCGATAGCGTTCGCCCAATGCCGGAAGTGGTTGGCCGCGAACATGAAAGGAGTTGAACAGATAAATGTTTCGAGCACGACAAGGGCAGCTGAGCTGGCGGCGGGGGAAGCGGGAGCGGCAGCGGTAGGGAGCGAGCTGGCGGCAGACATGTACGGTTTATCAGTGATTGGCAAGGCGATAGAAGATTATCCTGAAAACAAGACCAGGTTTCTGGTAATCGGCCTGAGCAAGGCGGAGCGGAGTGAGCGCAACAAAACATCGATATTATTTTCGATCAAAGACCACGCTGGAGCGTTGTATGACGCGTTACAGCCGTTTAAGGCGGGGAACATCAATCTGACAAAAATAGAGAGCAGACCGAGTAAGAAAAAAGCCTGGGAATATTATTTTTTCGTAGATATGGAAGGACACCCTGAAGACGAATTCATAACCGGAGCACTGACAGAATTAGGAAAGCACTGTGTGTTTGTCAAAGTACTGGGTTCATACGCAAACGCAACGGAGCGATAAAAACCTTCCATTCATCCCCGCGCGATTTCAGGGGAAAAAAGCGAACGTGACAGAAAACGATAATTGTGTTACAATACTAATAACAGTTCTTTGTAATAG
>CAZCLS010000014.1:7312-9948 GCA_964499565.1 uncultured bacterium | reverse complement strand
ACGTGACAGAAAACGATAATTGTGTTACAATACTAATAACAGTTCTTTGTAATAGAAAGGATAGTTCATCTTTTAAAACCAGAAAGGATACGACAATGAAAATTGTGGTTACAGGACGACACTATGATGTCTCGGACGAAGTACGAGAGATGATTGAATCCAAAATTGAAAAGGCCCTGAAGGTATTCCCGCGAATAGTACGGCACGTGCGGGTGATAATCGAGCAGGGAAGCTTGGAATATCTGCTGGAAGCGAATGTAGAATTGACGGCTAAAAAGAAGATATTAGTCGCAAAGGAAAAGGACAAGGACATACGCAGCGGCATAGACGCGTTAAACGCAAATGTTAACAAGCAGATACGGCGTTTGAAAGAGCGCATAGAAGACAAACATAAATCGGCAAAGAAAGCCATGTTGAGCGGCAATGCGGAAGAAGAACAAGACGATGAAGCATAACGTATGAAACACAATGAAACAGGTATAACAGTCCGACACATGCTTGAAAAGCTGGGGCCGTCGATGCATATGACGGTAACAGCGGGGGAGAAAGGACTTGACCGGGAGATAACGGCGGCGGAAGTGAACCGGCCGGGATTAGCGTTGACGGGATATTATTCATATTTTGCCAAGCACCGGATGCAGGTATTGGGCAAAGTAGAAATAAACTACCTGAAGTCAATATCATCGGCGGAACAAACCGAGCGAATCCGGCGCCTGATGAAAATGCGGATACCGGCCTTTGTCATAGCGCGCAATTATCTACCGTTGCCCGAGACGGTTAATTTAGCGAATGAATACAATGTGCCGATAATTCGCACACCCGGGATAACGATGCGGGTAGTCAATAAGTTATCGTCCTGGCTGGAAGAACAGTTTGCTCCGACAACCCAGGTGCACGGGGTGCTGATGGAAGTGCATGGGGTTGGGGTGCTGATAATGGGCAAGGCCGGCGTGGGGAAAAGCGAGTGCGCGCTCAGCCTGGTGGAGCGCGGGCATATTCTGGTAGCGGATGACATCATCAGCCTGCGGGTCACGGAAGGGACGTTGTTGACGGGGTATGCAAATCCGCGGTTGGGACATCACATGGAAATCCGCGGGATCGGCATCGTCAATGTACAGTCGTTGTACGGAGTCAAAAGTGTGCGGATGTGGAAACACATAGACTTTGTCGTCACGCTGGAACCGTGGCAGGAGAACCGGGTCTACGACCGGTTGGGGATCGACCAGAGTTTCACGGAGATTTTAGGGGTAAAAGTGCCCAATGTAATAATACCGGTCAAACCCGGGCGCGATGTGGCCCTGTTAATAGAATCGGCAGCCCAGAATGAAAAGCTGAAGTCATTCGGATTTAACGTAGCTCAGCAATTCAATGAAAACCTGCTGAAGTCGATGCGTAATTCCATTGAAGAAATGCATGACACGTTGTAATACGGTAATTCATATGATTTGAAAATTACGTGGAGGAAAGTAATCTGTGGGAGAGATAGAAACGATTCGGGATGTAGAAGTAATAAACATACTGGGACTGCACGCGCGACCTTCCGCGCTGCTGGTACAGTTGACGAATCAGTTTAAATCCGATTTGTTTGTAAAACGAACAGACGATCCGGAGGAAGTGAATGCCAAGTCAATCATGGGAGTAATGATGCTGGCGGCGGGCCAGGGAACGACATTGCGTTTTCGCGCGATCGGGGAAGACGGACCGGCATTGCTGGATGAAATCGAAAAACTGTTTCAATCTAAATTCAACGAGGATTAACATAATGTTGAGGAATACAACAAAACTACTAGTACTGTTACTGTTAACAGGTACGGTCATAAGTGCGGCCGATGATGTTCAGTACGGCTATCATGTGCGGCTGGGCTGGGTAGGCACCAGTGATATGATACTGATAATGAGGCATCCGCTGGAATCGGCGATGGATGTTGATTTTGCGCCGCGGGACTGTTATGAAGGCCAACCCAATCCCGACTGGGGGATACAGGACCAGTCGTTTGACGATCCGACCTGGATTTACACCCAGGATGGCATAACGAATTACGAGCACATTGTCAGTGAGGATTTATTTGATGTCGGGACATACATGATAATCGCCCGGGCTTTTTCGGGAGGGGCAACCTGTACCTTGGATATAGTCCGCTGGAACAGTGAGAATGAGAATTCACGGGTTGTCAAGTATCTGACGACAGATCCGAGCGGCACACGCGAGTGGCGCAGCCAGCGGGCGAGCATATATTACAACATGTTCAGCCGCGTCATAAAATTCAAGCAGCAGAAGAGCGGACGCAATGCCGGTAAATTTCTGATCCAATGTAATTATACCCAGATATCGGATGAGCTGAACACGAATGATTATATGCGGGTATACCTGAATGAAGAACAGGTATATTCGGATGAAGGCCAATGGCAATGGAATAAGAAGAAAACCAAGTACTGGATCGATAAGCCCTGGTCAGTCAAGCTGTTCATGAAGAACAAGAACGAGTTTTATATTCGCGGCATAGCACAATCGCTGTATAAGTCCGCGCAAGTTGACTGCAATATAGTGATTGGAGAATATCTGGGAACGAACTCGTTTCTAACTAATAAAAGCTGCAAATATAAATACAAGGAAAGTTTGATATTCAATCCATAGG
>CAZCLS010000014.1:0-7212 GCA_964499565.1 uncultured bacterium | reverse complement strand
GAGCCTTTTGTTATAATAATGCCCATTTTGAAGGCGGTGTAGCCAAGTTGGCCTAAGGCGACGGTTTGCAAAACCGTTATTCACCGGTTCGAATCCGGTCGCCGCCTCCACATAATTTACTAAAGCCGTTATGAAGATACTGATGCCGAAGTGGCGGAACTGGTAGACGCCAGGGACTTAAAATCCCTTGGGTGTAAGCCCGTGCCGGTTCGAGTCCGGCCTTCGGCAGGTATCAATTCAGGAGTGAGGTGACAGCATGTCATATATATCCCGTTTGCGAAAAAAACGGCGCGTAATCCCGGACGGCTTGTGGGTCAAGTGTAGCGGCTGCAATGGCATTATTTACGCTAAGAAATTAGCCGAAAATCAGAAAATATGTCCTAAATGCGGGTATTATTATCGTCTTTCGGCCCGGGAACGAATAGCATTGCTGTGCGAGGCGGAATCGTTTCAGGAGCTTGATGGAGGAATGCTGCCGGGAGACCCCCTGGAATTCGTTGACAGTACACCCTACCCCGAAAAGCAAGCGAACGCGACCCGGAAATCAGGTGAAAACGAAGCAGTAATAACCGGCATTACCCTGATCGATGATCAAACGGTTGCTTTAGGTGTCATGGATTTCGCGTATATGGGCGGTTCGATGGGGTCGGTCGTAGGGGAGAAGATCACGCGACTGATAGAAACGGCAATAGAACGCAAACTCCCGGTCATAACAGTCAGCGCCTCCGGAGGAGTGCGCATGCACGAAGCGATAATCGGGCTGATGCAAATGGCAAAAACGAGCGCGGCGCTCTACCGTCTGCAGCAGGCGGGGTTGCCGTACATATCAATACTGACCGATCCGACAACGGGCGGTACGACGGCCAGTTTTGCATCTCTGGGAGATATAATAATGGCTGAGCCCGATTCACTGATCGGCTTTGCGGGGCCGCGAGTAATAAAGCAGACAATCCGGCAGGATTTGCCCAAGGGCTTTCAGAAATCTGAATTTCTGCTTGAGCATGGAATGATAGACATGGTCGTATCGCGGCATGAAATGAAGGGGATCGTATCGCGGTTACTGCGCTACCTGATGGGAAAGCAGACCGTCGCGGCAACGGAATAACCACATGTTTACCGGCATCATAGAAGAGATCGGAACAGTATCACGCCTGGAGCGTTCATACCCGGTCGAAAAACTCACAATCAAAACTGAAATTCTAACCTGCGACATGCGTATTGGCGACAGCATTTCTGTCGATGGAGTATGCCTGACTGTTACCCGTTACGATGCTGAGTCATTCCAGGCGGATGTGCAGGAAGAGACAGTGCGACGCACGGTTTTCGCGAGTTACCGCGCGGGCACGCGCGTCAATCTCGAGCGCGCGCTGACACCAGTATCGCGGATGGGGGGGCATTATGTCCAGGGCCATATTGATGGTGTCGGAACGGTAACTGCCTGGCACCTGGAAGGGCGCGACTGGGTATTAAAAATCAATGTGCCGGCCGAAATCAGAACGTATCTGGTTGAGAAAGGATTCATTGCGGTAAACGGAATCAGTCTTACCATAACGGCAATGAAAAACGACTGTTCGATACATGTAATTCCGCATACACGTGAACATACAACACTTCAGTATCTGCATACCGGTTCAGCGGTGAATCTGGAAGCGGATATAATTGCCAAGTACGTCGAATCACTCATCAGATGAAACTGCTTCCCGCCCAGTATCGCTTTTGTTACGCGGTATGGATACCAGCCATCGCGCTGCTGATCATCGGTCTTTTATTTGTGTACAGCGCGTCATCGGGATATTCCAGAAATTATATGGACCGGCAACTGATCTGGGCGGTGATAGGACTGTGTATAGCGCTGCCGGTGGCGTTAATACCGTACCGTGAATATCATAATTATGCCGCGCCAATATATATATTCGCTCTGCTGACATTAGTAGCGGTATTAGTGATAGGGGTAGAGCGCAACAACGCGCGGAGCTGGCTGGGGATCGGTTCGATGGGCATCCAGCCCTCTGAATTCGCGAAAATCGCTGTAATACTCATATTCGGCCGCTATCTGTCGGATTTTGAAGAGCACCGCTATGACATACGCTTTTATTTCATGTCATTCGGATTACTGGCTGTGCCATTGATGTTGATAGTGCTGCAACCCGATCTTGGCACCGCAATCATCTTTCTGCCGGTAGTAATGGCGATGTTTTATATTACGGGCACCCGCAAAAGTCTAATTACGACGACATTTTTAGGGGTGCTCGGGATGTTTCCGGTGATGTGGTATTTGTTTTTAAAAGATCATCAGAAACAGCGTATATTACTAACCTGGAAACCAGAGATCGACCCGACCGGCTTCGGCTGGCAGGGAGTGCAATCCAAAATAGCCATCGGCAGCGGGGGATTGACGGGGAAGGGATTCATGCAAAGTGTGCAGAGCCGATTAAACTTTCTGCCGGAGCGCCACACTGACTTTGTTTTTTCGGTAATCGGGGAGGAATGGGGATTTATCGGGTGTATCATTGTCATCCTGCTTTTTATCGCGCTGATATTCGGCGCGTTGTATGTCGCCCGCCGCGCCCGGGACGTGTTTGGAGAAGCGGTAGCGGTAGGTATCGCCGTGTTGATCGCCACGCAGGTAATAATGAACATCGGCATGACGGTCTGCCTGCTGCCGATCATCGGCATTCCGTTACCGCTGTTATCATACGGAGGATCGTCAATGTTGACGGCACTGATAGCGGTAGGAATCCTGCAATCAATATACGGATACAGTAAAATCTGAACAAACGGGCACCAGTGCAGAAATGATAGTAAGCAATGCCATAACATTTTTCGGTGGGCTGGCGCTGTTTGTGTATGGGGTAGAGTTGCTCAGCAACGCCATGCGCACCCTGGCCGGCAAGCGCCTGCGGCAGATCATGGAAAAAGTAGTCCGTCATCGCGGTGCGGGACTGATCGCGGGATTAGTGATTACGGTATTGCTGCAGTCAAGTTCGGCCTCTACGGTGCTGTTTGTATCGATGGTACAGGGTGGGCTGCTGGCATTTAAAGATACGGTCGCCATGATATTAGGAGCCATGATTGGCACCACCCTGACGGTACAGTTAATTGCCTTCAATATTACGCAGTATGCTTTGCTGCCGGTAGCCATCGGTATAGTGATAGTCATAATGTCGCGATATGAACGGTTGAAACTCTGGGGAACAGCCCTGATCGGTATCGGCTTCATATTTTTCGGCATGGCGGTGATGAAACAGGGTGTCATGCCGCTCAGGGAGAGTGAACTGTTCACACGCTGGTTTCAATACGCAATCGGCATGCCCTGGCTTTCTTTTCTAACAGCGGTGCTGTTTACGGCAGTAGTCCAGGCCAGCGCGGCAACGATGGCCGTGATATTTTCATTTGCTGAAGCGGGACTGCTCGGAACCGGTTCGCAGGAAATCCTGCTGCACGCTTTGCCGTTTGTATTCGGTGCAAATGTAGGCACAACGATAACAGCCCTGTTATCATCCATCAAGACAAGTCGCGCCGCGCGGCGCTGCGCTCTGGCCCATACGTTTCTGAAATTAAGCGGCGCGGTAGTCTGCATGTTTGCGATCGGCCCGATCGCGCGATTGACAGGCATGCTGAGTCCGGGCGTGGGAATCATTCGATTGATCGCCAACAGTCATACATTGTTCAATGTAATGAACGTAATAGTATTTCTGCCGTTCACGAAACAGATCTCGGGAATTTTCACCCGGCTGGTCCCGGATACAAAGGAAACCGTAATATTCCCGGGATTGCGCATGGCGGATTATTCCAGCCTGGACAAAGAGCATCTCCGGCCGAAACTGACCGATGCGTTGGTGGCCCTGGCAGCTATGGTACAAAATGCAATCCGCCATATCAGTGTTCAGTACAGCGAACTTGCATGGAACCGGCTGGAGGATATCGCGGCCGAGGACGGCAAAATAGATGAGGGCTACAAAGAAATCCGCGACTGCTGCACACTCGTGTACCGTCTTCCTTCGGAGGAAATCAACCGGGAAACGGTATTGACGGTCATACGATTCGCGGAGCTGCTGGAGCGGCTTGGGGATGATTTTACCCGCAGTACCATCCGGATACTGAGGAAAATGCTGGCAGACAGTCTTTCGTTTTCATTCAGCAGCGTGGGAGAACTGCAATCACTCATGCGTCGGTTTTCGGAAATACTGGAGGATATAGCTTTGAACGTCAGTGGCAATCAGCGGCACAACCATGATGAAATCAAGCAGATGGTGGACTCCGCGCGTGAGAAGCTTGAAGCGATGCGCAGAGCGCATTTTCAGTCGATTACCGATGATATACCGTTGGAAGTGAGCAGCAGCACACATTACCTTGACATACTGTCAGAAATGGAATCGTCCGTATCGAAACTTGAAACGCTGACAGTACTCGCCGAAAAAATAAGCGCGTGACAAACCGCTCATTAAAATACCGGCAAATGGTCGAGCGCTTTATGAATCATTTCGTCCGGATACTCAAAATCCTGAAGTTCACCGGCAAAGTATTTTTCGTATGACGCCAGGTCGAGATGGCCATGGCCGCTCAGGCAGAAAATGATAGTTTTCTGTTTCCCTTCCTCTTTGGCTTTCAGGGCTTCATCGATAGTACAGGCAACAGCGTGAGACGTTTCCGGGGCGACGATAATGCCTTCCGTTCTGGCGAACAGCACGGCCGATTCGAAGCATTTCAGCTGGTGATAACTCTGGGCTTCAATCAGACCTTCCTGATGCAGAAGGCTGACTAAGGGGGCCATGCCATGATAGCGAAGGCCGCCGGCATGAATGCCCGGGGGAATAAAGTCATGCCCGAGCGTGTCCATCTTCAGCAGGGGAGTCATACCACTTTTATCGCCGAAATCATAGGCATAGATTCCTTTGGTTAGGGTCGGGCAGGCGGTTGGTTCGACGGCGATAATACGGATATCCTTGCCCGCCATTTTTTGGGGTATGAACGGAAAGGTCAGGCCGGCAAAATTACTGCCGCCGCCGCAACAACCGATCAGAATGTCCGGTTCAACTCCGGCGCATTTGAGCTGTTCAATAACTTCCAGGCCGATCACCGTCTGGTGAAGCATGACATGGTTGAGGACACTGCCGAGGGAATATTTAGTGTCATCGCGGCCGAGAGCTTCTTCCACCGCCTCGCTGATAGCGATACCGAGACTGCCGGGGCAGTCAGGGTCTTCGGCCAGCACGGCGCGGCCCGCGGCGGTTTCGTTGCTGGGAGAGGGAATACAGGTGCCGCCCCAGGTTTGCATCATAACACGACGGTAGGGTTTCTGATAATAACTGCATTTGACCATATACACTTTACATTCGACATCAAAAAATCCGCAGGCGAAAGAGAGGGCGCTGCCCCATTGGCCCGCGCCGGTTTCGGTCGTAATCCGTTTGATACCCTCCTTCATATTGTAATAGGCCTGGGGAACGGAGGTATTGGGTTTATGACTACCGGCGGGGGAAACGCCTTCATATTTATAGAAAATCCGGGCGGGGGTACCCAGAGCTTTTTCCAGGTTGAGGGCACGATAGAGCGGCGTAGGACGCCACAAACTCAGAATGTCCAGCACGTCTTCCGGAATGGGAATCCAGGGTTCGGAACTGACCTCCTGTTCCAGAACGCCCATGGGGAAAATAGGCTTAAGGTCATCGAGAGTGGTAGGCCGCCCTGTTTTGGGATGCAGAGGCGGCGGCAGAGGGGCCGGCAGATCGGGAATAATATTATACCATGAGGTAGGGATTTGCTTATCTGATAGTATTATTTTACGTTCATTCATTTCAAACTCCCGGAGTTACAATAGTTCAATAATAAAAGTACAGTATTTTATTATAAGAATGATTTTATGTCAACCGAACAGAAACCCCCAAAATCAGCGATGGTATGAAAGAAGGGGACGAAAATATGACGGGTCACAATTTTCACGAAGAATTACACCTGTTATATCCTCGTGATCGTGGTCGGATGAACAGAGCAGAGACGCAGTTCAACCCCAACAAACTGACAATTCGGTGCCAGGTGCTGAAAGTTCAGTTTATAAAGTGCACATAATGTGATAGATACCAAAAACAAACTGACAAATCAGTGCCTGACACCGAATTGTCAGTTTGTTTAAGCACCATATGCCAATAGTTCCAAATATCCACCGGCTCTCCGGCAGCTGCCGGATATCTGTCGGCCACATTTTCGCTTCCACTTCTCATTATAAACGGACAATATAAACTGTAAAAAGAAAATTACGGGCAAATAATACCCAACCTGGAAAAAAACAAGCAAAAAGAAATACAAAAAAGGGTTGAATCAGTTATATAGATTCAAATGGTATCAGATATGCTATACGTTACATAAGAAAAAAGGGGAATTACTAACCTGAAAGTTCAGGCCGATATATAAATTGCTGGAGTGAAAGGCATGAAGAAAGCGCACAGTATGAAGAACTGCGATAGATTTGCCACAGTTGAAACCGCGTCAAAATATCCATCGGAATTCCGTCCGGGACATTTTCGAGACCAGCGTGAGAAGAAAGCGATCGCGCGCGCATTGGAGTACATACCAAAAGGATCTCGAATACTGGACATCCCCTGCGGGACGGGGAGATTAACTAAGATGCTGTATCAGGCAGGCTATACGGTAACATCAGCAGATCGCAGCATTGAGATGGTAGAAGCCGCGGAAAAAAATTTCCGGGAGTACCGGACTGAGGTTGACCTCGGCGATACGCCAGCCCGATACTGTCAGGAAGACATAGTAGCAGGAACAACATTCAAGGACCAGGAATTTGATGCCGTGATCTGTCACAGGTTGTTCCATCATTTAATTGATCCAAATCTTCGGTTGAAGGCAATCAGGGAATTAAAGAGAATAACAAAAGGCATCATACTACTATCATTTTTCAATTCGTTTTCATTAAGCGCGGGCCTGCGGTCGGTAAAAAATAGAATTAAGAGACACAAACCGACAGATCGTTTGCCTATAAGCGCGAAAACACTGATCATGGAATTACGAAGCGAAGGAATAGAGGTTATAAGAATTATACCAATGATATGGGGTATATCACCTTTATGTATAGCTGTCGCCCGCACGTAGGTACATTCAGCTGTGCCATGTGTCTGCAGTTTCACACTGAAGACAATACATCCTACTCTCATGCAGATAGTTCCAATTATCCACCGGCTCTTTCGGCAAAGCCGAAAT
>CAZCLS010000013.1:3761-18748 GCA_964499565.1 uncultured bacterium | reverse complement strand
CCTCGCACCCCTCCACTTCCTTGAGTGTTTCGGCCGGTGTCCACGATTCAATCCGCGTTCCGCCGACCGCCGAGCAGATCAGGCCGATGGGCACATCCGTACGCGTATGAAGCATTCGGCCGAAGAAATAACCCACCGCCGTGAAGTGCGCGACCGTCGCCGGAGAACACACCTGCCACCCTGGGCCGGCCGCCATGTCGTCTTGCGGCAGAACCGCCGACTTCTCCGGGACCGTGAAATGCCTGATGGCGGGATAGTCGGCCTCGGCGTCAAACGTCGCCAGCAGGCTTCTCGTGCCGCGCCGTCCACCGGCCACTTCATAATCCATGTTCGACTGTCCGCTGCACAGCCACACGTCGCCAACGAGAACGTCGGTGAACGTGATCTTGGAGTTAGCGTCAGCCCCTTCCTGAATACTCAGGGGTCGGCCTTTGGACGAAGCCTTCATCGGCTTCAGCCGCACTATCCATTTGCCGGTCTTGTCGGCTTTGGCGCTCTGCTTCTGGCCTCCGAACTCGACGGTTACTACTTCGCCGGGATCTGCCCAACCCCATATAGGCACCTCGATGCCGCGCTGTAGAACCATATGGTTCCCGAAAACTTTCGACACCGTCACGTTGGCCTGCGCGGCAAGCACGCAGAACATAACCGCCCCTATTACCCATCTCTTGTATTTCATAGTCTCTCTAATAAGTACTCTAAGTCATCTACCCTTAATCGAGTACGTGTGCTTCGATTACGCGTCATATAGCATCCCTTCATCCACCATGGCCAGGTAGTTGTCCATCGGGATATAATTAGCCACGCTGTTGCCCGTACCGAGGCAGTAGCCGCCGCCCGGCATGCACACATCTAACGTCTCGCGCACTCGTTTCCGGATTTCCTCAGGTGTGCTGCGGCACAGGAAGTCCACGTCAATCCCTCCCAGCAGGGCTATTCGCTTGCCGTACGTATGCTTCACATCCCGTACATCTTCGATCGTGTCTTCAAAGCTGTGCTTGGCATCAATTTTCACCGTATCGATCAAGTCGTCCATCAGTTCCGTCAATTTCCCGCAGGCATGCAGCAGATACGGTTTGCCGGCCTGGTGCACCCGTTCAGCCACCTGGCGGTGTCCTTCAAAAACAAACGCGCGCATATCGTCCGGCCCAATCAACGGACCGGTTTTGAAACCCATGTCATCCGAGCCCCAGAGTGCTTTGACCCGGTCGAATTCTAAAACTCTGTCCAGCCAGCGATGATTGATACTGATACATTTTTCGGCAATGGCTTCCACCAGGTCGCGCTGGTCATACAAACTATAGCATAGTGTTTCATATCCCATGAGCCAGCACAACCATTCGCAGAAGTGGCTGAATAAGCCGCCGATAATGCACATATCCTCCGGCAGGTTTTCCTGCCACCATTCAAGCGATTCGGTCGCCTGGGGATTGTCAACATCGGGCCATTCAAACTTTTCGAAATCCTCCCAGCTCATGATCGGCCCGGTATGCTCATCCTGGAACTGCCGTCCAGAACGTCTGCCCAAGGCGGCGGTATCGGCAACCGCGTGTTTGGCGCTGATAATATCGATTCCATCCAGCGAAGCGCATACATAGTCCATACCGCAAAACCGTTGACAGGCAAGCAGCTTTCGATGTTCATAATAACGATCGGCAGGGTCAAGGCCGTCAGCCAGGTTAAACCGTTCTACTAGCGCATCCCTGAACTCGGCATCATGGAACAGCTCGATGAAATATACCCGCTCAGGCGTTCCTTTCCGCATGATGTTGTCAATAAGTTCCTGCCAATCCGGCCTGCGAGTCTGCTGCAAACCCATGTATTTCATTGCTTCTCCCGGGAATTATTCTTAGCCGGCTACGTGTGTCATCGACTTTTAACCATTAACTGATATTGTCAGCATAGCTGCAATCCGATCGAGAAGCTCATTCGATTCCGTTGCCGATACCGATGCTGACCCCGAAGTAATCTCATCACACCAACGGCTTGATCCTCCTGTTCTCTTCATCATAAAACTGCTGATATTCAGTGCCTTTCAAAAATTTGTCGCCCGTATGATCAAGATGGGCCTGGACACGCGCTTCAAGCTGGTCCTGAATGTCCTTATATTCTGGAGCGCCCGCCAGGTTGGTCTGCTGGTATAAGTCCTCTTGATTATCAGACAGAAATATTTCCGGTTCTCTGGAATAGTCAGCATTCGGTCCCCAACCGCCGTACCAGCGGCGCAGCTGCATCAGGGAGCGCGAATAGGTATAGCGCTTTGTTCTGACGCCGCGATATTCCCAACCGTCAGCGAACGCGGCATACCCGGCATAGCTGGCGAGGATGGCCCCATCCGGTTCAGCTCCCGGTCTCCCCAAAGCACAGTGGGCCAGGTTCATTCCCTGCACATCCGCCGGACAGCCGATTCCCATCAGGCCTAAAACCGTCGGCAGAAAATCGACTGTGCTGATACAAGCATCCGATACGGTTCCCGGTTTGATTTTCTCCGGCCAATTGACTATAAACGGAATTCGAACCGATTCATCATAATAGATCATTTTGCCGCGCAAGCCATGGCTGCCGAGCATTTCGCCATGATCCGAGGTAAAAACAACTATCGTGTTATCCGCCAGGCCGGCTTTTTCCAGTGATTGCACTATCCGGCCGAAACAGTCGTCCACCCACTCCGTCATGGCATGATAGGCTGCATAGGATATCCCACCCATATACTCTTTTTCAACATTTTTTCTGCGGTCATAGCTATGCGGCGTAAACCGGACAGGGGTCTGCCAGGATTGCCATTGTTTTTGCTCCTGCTCGGTTAATTCAGACCGTGATACTTCTTCCACCGTGCCATAGCGTTCCAGGTATTGCGGCGGCATCTGCCAGGCAGCGTAGGGCGGATGGGGCGGTCCCCACGATAGAAACAACCCGAAGGGCTTGTCTTCCGTCTGTTGATTGATAAATCCGATCGCTCGATCGGTTTCACTGTCCATTTGATAAACATCAGGTTTGATCGGTTCGGGACTGTTCTCAAAATAATAGTGATTATTATTCTGGTGCTGAAATCCGAAAGCAGACCAGTACTGGAACCCATGCCGTCCCGGTCCGGGCGGTTCATATTGAATCCTGTTTTTACCGCTCAAGTGCCATTTACCGACATAGCCCGTATTGTATCCGGCTTCAGACAAAATCTCCCCGAAGGTGCGTTCCTCATCCGGCAGGCGGATCTGGTTGGCTATGACGCTGTTGACATGCGGGTATTTTCCCGTCAGCATGCAGGCCCGGAACGGCGAACAGACCGGCGTGGTTGACACGGCATTGCTGAAATCAACGCTATTGTGTTTGAACCGGTCGAGATAAGGCGTGCGGGCCGGACCGCCGGCATAGCCCATCGACTGGGTTCGCAGCTGGTCGGCGAAAACAAACACCAGGTTTGGCTGTTTTCGCCTGGTAGTGTCACTCACAACAGTTTTAAACGGACTACATCCGCTCAGGACTATGCCCACGCCGGCGGCGCTGCAGGCTTCCAGAAATGTCCTGCGGGATATTTTGCGCGATTCTTTCATACGGTTCAGCGGGTTGTATGTTCTATTATTTTCAATACCAACAACCTGTAATTATACGCTAAACACCGAAAAAAAAGAATGGAAAAACACGTTATAGATTTGCACCAATCCGACGTCAGCATTTCGGCCTACATCCGCGAGATGTACTTCGCACGGTACGCGCCCGGTTTGCCGGCAGCCGACCGAAATGCCGACGGACTTATCCCGGTTTTATTTTTGAACTGGCGGCTGAAAAAATAGATGTCACTGTACCCCAGGCTTTCAGCAATGTGGGCGATGCTGAAGGTGGTCTGCCGCAACAGGTTCTCCGCGGCCTGGATGCGCATGTTTACAATGAAGTCCCGGGGCGACGTATGCTTTACTTTTTTGAACAGGCGGCCGAAGTGGTCACGAGAGCAGCCGAACCGCTCAGCCAATTCATCCAGAGGATAGTCTTTGCCTGGATTCTCATATATTTCCGTGCAGATAATATCAATCAAACCGGCCTGGGTATTTTTAACTTCAGTATGCAGCTGCAATCGGTCCTGCCGGTCTATTTCGAGCATCAGAACCTCCATCCAGCTATCAGCATCCGGCTTGTCCGGCGGAATGCGCTGCAACGCATTCAGGATTCGCTGCAAAACATTCATATAAAACAGCAAGTCATCCAGCACGCGGTAAAACGGCCGTTTGACCGGCTCGGTAATTCTACCCCGTTCATCAACGTAGGAATAATGGATGCCCGCGATAGTGGGCCGGTCATCCTTGCCACTGAATCCTTCATATTCACTGTTTTCGTCGAATACAAAACAACTTCGGGGCTCTATCAGATACTCTCCGTCCGGAGCAACTATCGTCCCACTGCCCTCTAAACACACCCACAGGTTATTGCCCCGCAGCCATACCCATTTCTCCGGCAGAACGAAACGGTTGTATTCATCAATCCGAATGCTGTGACTGTCAGGTTTCATGTTAATAGTACATGCTTACATCATTAATTCTTTGGCAGGTCAAAATATTCACAGGCCTTATCGTATAATTCATCTGGCATCAGGCAGGGCTGGTGATGTGTATTAACCCAGACAACCGCCTGGGTACCCCGGGCATGCACCATCTCGGTTGCATTGTTCACAATTTCACACAGGAACTCGACGCGCATATGGGTAATATTTTTCACCGTCATGCGCACCACCATTTCATCAAACAAAAAGGTTTCACGCAGATAATCCATGTGCACGTATTCCGTGGCAAACCCGAATCCCGCACGGATATGGTCCTGTATCTGCGGGTAGTGCTCGGCCATGATCATGTCGCGGCACTTGCCCATCCACAGCACATACGTTGCGAAATAAACATTCCCCACCATGTTCGTGTCAGCAAAGGTTACACAGTGGCGATAGTCAAACCATTTTCCGGTATCTGTAGATTCCATTAAAAACTCCTATACATGTATAATAACAAATCCAAGGCTGCCTGTCGCTTCAACGGATGTCGTGATCCGGGCGGGATCAGCTCCGGCCCGGATCATAAGTTCGACAACCTGCTTTGTCGTCCGATATCCCAGATGGTAATCCATAAACCATTCCATATACGGTCGCGTAGGATGGTCCGGTATGAAACTTTCAACAAAAACCAGGGCGTCGTGCGGTAGTGCTTCAAAAAGTGAGCTGAACACGTTTACAATTTCTTCATCCCTCAAGGCTTCAACAATACCGATCGCAATACAAGCATCGATATCGCCTGCCAAGGCAGCCAACTGGTATCCCGCGTCTTCCGCGCGAAGGTCAATGCGCCGCAGGTTCAGTTCGAAAGCGCGTCCTTTCAGCTTCTGCTCTACGAACGCAAGTGCCGCAGGTTCGATATCTATGGCTGTCAGGCTTAAGGCAAGTTCCGGTATGTTTTCCAGCAAAGTCCTCTCAACCGGCGCTGATCCGATGCCGATATCGAGGATTTTGATTGTCGCTGTTTCGCGTTGTGTAATTTTCGGAGTCAGGGTATCGACAACCCATGTTACCCGGTTGCGGCAAGCAGCCGAGGCGGGATGTCCAAGTTGTATAGTATCCAGCTGATACGCAAGCCCGGTTGCATTGGTTGAATTCTGCAACAGTTTCTCAAGCATCATGAAATCACCGATATATCCATAGGGCTTGTCAATGGAATGACTGACAACTTCAGTGCCGTCCGCAAATTCACGCAGGCGGGCCATGGCCTGCTTGCGTAAATCATACAGGACAGACGGCTCCACTGCGCCCTCCACCGCCTGCAACCGTCTTATAGCATTTTGAACACAATCAACGATCTGCTCGCGCCGCACGACTGCATCATGGGCGTCAGGGTCATTGACACATGCTGTCTGCAGTTCACGTAATCGATGAGTAAATTCGTCCAGTGTCGCTGCAAACTCGTTCAATACTGCACGTTTGCCGGCAACGGGTGATTGCTCAGACGGCAGCGTTACCGCTACTACTGCACACGGCATACTGTTCCCAGCTGATGCTATCGCGCTTAAGTTCTCCACGCGAGCGCCATCAACGACAGACGAGCTTGAATGCCAGGATGACCCGCGCGGTGTATCATACAGCGGCAATACACGCTTCAAATTGTGCGCTTTTTTTGACGCTTCCAGCAGCGCCCAGATGCGGGTGGCAGCACAATCAAACGATTCATTGGTTTCACGTGCCATACAGATAGCCTGGGTATACCCGTCATCACTCAGCAGAGCCCGCCAGGTTTCAGCATCACGGCAATCGACCGGTTCAATATCAATACCAGCCGGACCGGGCGCGATCAATGCCACCGCATATTCGCCTGTATCGGCAAAAGAAACCGTAACATCCGCGAAATGGGACGCCGCTGTGTCATCAGTAACAACCAGCAGGGGTGCACCTACGGGAGTATGTTCAAGCATGACCATATGTGGTTCGAGCGGAATACCGGCATATTTCGAGATAAAGCTGACAGCGGCCCGGCGTGCGGCAAGCAAACCGGTAAGCAGTGCATTCCTGCGATGCTCACTGAATGCTGCCAATTGTTGACGGTCACTATCTCTTATTTCGGACGCGGCCTCGCATTCGTCAAACTTGGCGCTGCCAAATGCATGCGGTACATCCGGTATTAATCCGGCCAGATCACTACTGATGCGCTCCAATGGTACCGGCCGGGCGGCAGCGGAACCTTGTATATCAATCAGGCCCGGCGGCACAACGGTAATCACTCCTTCAATGGTCTCCAGTATAGTGCCGTTCGCGTCAAATACCAGCATGTCTGAGCGGTGTTCACCATCGCTGGTTTTATCGATAACACGGCCGTAACACACGACCGTATCATGCGGTTGCGGTTCCGCATATACACATATGCGTTCAATCCGCTTAGGCAATGAGTGCGGCGGCAGCGCCAGAATACCTGAATGCAGGAACGCGTCACGCGCCGCGGGAGACGGCATGGCGGTATCACGAGGCAAATCCCCTGAATAATACCGTTCACTATCTGGAATAGTCACATTGCAGAGCACTTCTTCTTCATACACAATTTTTCTGATCGCGCTGATCCTGCGGAAGAATTTACCCTGGAACAGCGGATGCGGGCAGAACTCTTCGGGGTGTCTCCCGATATCACCGTTCAGAGAGGGCATGGGTATTGCAGGAACATCGCGAGATTCCCCGAAAACCATTTCAGCAGTCAGATGGTGTGCCTGGTAATTGTCCGTATCCACACACAAAGCCGCTTTCACGCGCGTCACGCCGCTGCATGGCGGCTCGGCCAGTACAAGTGTGCGCAGTGTGACCCGGCCGTCGTCAGGAACAATAACCGCCCGTAGAAATTGAACATTTTCAAAAACCGGCAGATCGGTACGCCCAAGACAATATTGGGCAACTTCCGTCATTGCTTCAAGCGCCATCACACCCGGAAACAGCGGGGTTCCCTGAAACACATGTTCGGGAAGGTACCAGTCCGTGGCATGTTCAAGCACTGCTTCCGCCACACATTCAGTCTGTGGCATATACCGCATTATGCGCTGCAGGAACCGGTACCGCGCCGGCGGCGGCAGCGGATACAGGTTTGGATCAAGATCATCATTCAACCTGCCAGTGATAATACACGACGGTTCCGGTAGGGATTGTTCGCTCAGAGCAAGATACCCCTTTACACCATCCCGGGTGTTAACAGGTACCGTACCGGAAGAATGCAATGATTCAACGGCGCCTAGTTTTTTGCCCAGTCCCGTTTCCGACCATATCGTGTAACCCAGCGACAGGCAATGCAATTCAGGATGTGTGACATGCAGTTCGCGGATCGTGCCATCAAGCCAGGCATTTGCCATCGTGTAGTCAGACTGGCCGGCCATGCCGGTATGGCCCAATACAGATGAAAGGGCATGTATCATCTTCAGCTGGCTGATCGGAACCACGGCAAGCAGGTTGTACAAGCCGTGAACTTTGACACGGAATGTATTCAAAAATTGATCAAGGGTAATTTCCCGGAACAGGTTCAAATCAGTTGTGCCCGCACCATGCAGAATACCGGTAATGTGTCCTTTCTCCGCTTCGATGCGCGTTACCACCGCTTGGAGCGCTTCACGGTCATTCACATCTGTCTGGGCATAGAGGTAGTTGATTCCTTCCTGCTCGAGTACTTTGAAGTTCCGGGATAATTCACTAGTGGTATCATCAACGACCGGCATGGGTGTTCGACCGATAAGCGCGATTGCGGCACCCGTTTTCCGGGCAAGGCCGCGGGCCAGTTCAAACGTAATCCCCCTGGCTCCACCGGTACACAGGATCACATCATGTGAATTCAGTTCAAGACCGTTCCCGCCTTTCATGCTGATCGGCATTGCCGCCTGCGTATAGCGTGTGCCATCACTGGCATAGGCGTAATAGACGCGTCGGCCGGTGGTTTGAAGCTCTTTTTCTATGAGATTTCCCCACTGCTCCGGGCTCAAGCTGGCTGGTATGGCCAGCCATTTCGGCCAAAACGCCGTGTATTCACGCTGCAACGTTTTCAGAAATGCTTTGCCGGCATCCATGTCTTGATTGAAACTATGCGGTAGAACTGTTTCCCGCGCCGCATTATCCGGAACACAATACGGACGGGCAACGACACAGCGCAGGTTAGTCCATGATGGATCGAGGTTTCCGCCGGCCCATTTGAAAATATTAAAAAGGTGTTTCACATTCCCGTCTGTGCGCATATCAAATTCCGCAGGACTGCAGGACATGATGGGTTGCTGTGTTTCCGGTAATATACACACCAGCATCGCGATATCGGTCGGTGATGGTGTTTCTTCATTCAGGGCAGCACTATCGATTACTACCGGCTGCAGACCGTGACGGGTCATGTGTCGGATAAAAGTCTGAATCCGGTCACAAGCCGGTTCACCCACCACATACAGTTTTCCGCGTGTCGGCAGGCGGGAAAACATTTCCGCGCTTAACGGCGCCGGTACATTCTCAATCTGGAATGTGCGGATCCACTCACCCAGGCTCGGTATTGCCGGTGCCCCGGTCACACTGGTGATAGTAGATATCGGCTGCGATTCCTCGATATCCTTGAAATCATTTTGAATAACATTTATCAGTGTTGCTAATTGCGCATTTGCATATCCCGAGGGATCAGCGGGAACCTGTTTTTTCAGTTTGCGGCTGACATTGTATACCAGCTCGCCAACCTTAATTGAATCAAGATTCAGATCGTCCCTTAATTTCATCTCCGGTTGGATTGCACTGCGTGGAAAACCGGTGCGCTGGGATATCCATTCGATAGCATAATCGATCATCGATTCGACAGAAAATGTTTCAGTGGCATTATCTGATTTTGATTCATGCAATCCGGCTGGCGCCGCTGCAGGCTCATCTGCACCGTCTGTTTTCCAATGCCGGTAATCCAGTTCAATCATTTCGCGCAGGTATGCTTCGCGCGACCGTAAATACGCCGGTTCAACACCATTCGGCATCTTGATACTCGCGGAAATACCATTACCGGTAATGGCCGGGATATCAGCGCTCAGCGGTCGTTCACATGGGTTCACGATGAATTTTGGCGAGTAATTGGAAATGGAAAACGGTTTGGTATATCGATGCGCGAATAACCTGGAAAGCTTTACCGGGAATCCGAGCACAAACGCATTAGCGACTACGCGGTGTACCTGGGTGTGTGCATCCTCGCCCGCCAAATTCGTTGTGAAACACGCCGATTCCTGCCCGCACACAGCCCGAATAAGATTGCACAGAACGCCACCGGGCCCGATCTCAATCCACATGTCAGGATGTAATGCCTGTGCTGTCCAAGCTGCTTCAACAAACCTGACAGAACTGGTAATCTGCCCGATCAGTAATCTGTGTATATCTTCCCCTGGCTCCAACTGCATACCCGTTATCGATGATACCAGCGGGAGCCCGGGTTCTCCGATGTCAAACATCTTTAATGCAGCCCTAAATGTATCTGTTGCCGGTGCTACCAGATTGGAATGAAAGGCATGCGAAACATCCAAACGCTGACAGCTTATACCGTTTACCGAGCACTGCGCTTCGAATGCTTCAAGTGCCGAATTTGTGCCGGCAATGATTGTTTGTTGTGGTGAATTATAATTTGCGATAGTAAGATACCCGTCAATCTCAGCCATCAATGCTTCTATTTTTTCCGGCGCTGCCTTTACGGCAGTCATGCCACCCTGATCGCATTTCAATTCGGCTATCGCTTTGCCGCGCGCAGCGGCAATACGCACTGCCGTTTTACCGTCATATGCTCCGGCGGCATGCAATGCCGTTATCTCGCCAAGGCTATGTCCCAGTACAGCCGCGGGTGATAAACCGACATCGGTGAGCAGTGAAAGTATCGCAACCGATACTGCTGTTATCGCCGGTTGGGCAATCTCTGTCTGAGCAAGGGTTTCGGCACAACAGGCACGCTTCGCATCGTCTGCATATTCTTCATATATCATTCGTGAAAGCATGCCGTCGGGCAGGATTGTCCGTATGTCCCGGTCGGCTTCATGTAAAAATGCTTCGGTTTGTGGATATGCCCGCATGAAAGCGGCGCCCATATTCAGAAACTGTGAACCCTGACCGGGAAATAACGCGACAAATCTCGGGTTTTCCCGGGCTATTCCGGCAAATATGCCTTCAGCCGGATTGTGACACGCTTTCAGGTCAGAGGTCTCTGTCAATACATGGCTTACCTGCTCGAGCAGGTCCCGCAAACGCCAGGGCGAATCAACAACCAGCGCTATCCGCATTGAACCCTTCGGTTCGTCTGCCGCCAGCGCTGCAGCCACATCGGTCAGCTCCGCCCGGCACAAACGCCCGGCCAGCAGCAGAAGTTTGTTCACCTGGCTGAGAATATCTTGCGTTGATGTACCGCTGAGTGCGATAAGTTCCGTGCGGCGATACGACCGCAACAGTTCGAGGTCACCGGCCCGCTGCTCATCCTGCGGATTAGCTTCTTCAAGAGTGACATGTGTATTTATACCGCCGAATCCCATGGCACTGACAGAAGCGCGCCGCGGGTGTGTACCCCTCTTCCAAACTACTCCCCGGGTTGACGGCCGCAACACGTTCTCCGCGCCGTTAAAAACAGGATTGGGTGATTCGCAGTTCAATGTGGGCGGTAGAATCTTGCGTTCGAGCGCCATTATTGATTTTATCAGACCGGCTGAACCGGCAGCTGCCTTGCAATGACCAATGTTAGCTTTTATACTGCCGATCGCGCACGGCGTCTCTCCCGGCGCTTCCTCGATTAAAGCGCGAATCGCCGTTAATTCTACTTTGTCGCCTATGGGCGTCCCGGTGCCGTGCCCTTCCAGTAATCCTACGGTCCCAATTGTATAGCCTGCCCGCTGATACGCGCTGCGTAATGCCCGCAGCTGGCCTTTGACTTCCGGCGCGGTCAGAGCGCCGGCGCCATCGGATGATATGCCCCAGCCGCGGATAAGGGCCCGCGCGGTAAATCCTGCCTTCTTTGCGTCTTCAGCGCGCATCAGGACAAATATCCCGCACCCTTCCCCGGTAAACATACCGTCAGCATGTTTATCGTATGGACGGATATCATCGCGGGATAACGCCCGTGTTTTTGAAAACCCAACGACTTCAAACGCATCCAGGCTGACATCAACGCCACCCGCCAGGGCAACCGTCATTTCCCCGTTCATGAGCGCATCACATGCCTTGGCTATGGCCAGCAGCGATGATGAACAGGCTCCATCTACAGTATATCCGCCGGCGCCGAAATCAAAATAATTGCATATACGGCCGGCAATAGTGTTAGACATGTTGCCGGCAAGTGAATCTTCATTGATCTCCGGTAACGGCGATTCATACACGGCACGCACACTGGTAATAACTGACTCAATATATTGTTCATCTGCACCCGAATGCTGTAATGCCCGGCGAATTGAGCGGGCCATATACGGCCAGCGGAAACGCAAATAATGACTGCGACCGAATTCACCGCCAAGACTGTTGCCAATGACCACTCCCGTGTGCGCCAGGTCAATTTGGTCAAGTGATATCCCGGAATCCTTCAGCGCACGGCGGGCCGTATCCAGCGCCAGCCAGTGCACTATATCCGCGCCATACGCGGTAACAGGCGGTATACGGTATTCAAGCGGATCGAACGACCAGCCGTCAATAACGGCGATCTTGTCCGTATACGCCTTTCCCGGTGCGTTTGGATCGGGATCATAATAATCTTCACGCGACAGCCGTTCATCGGGAAATGTCCGGAAAAAACGCCGGCCGGCCAGAACATTCGTCCACAGTTCCTCGGGGTTGAGTGCGCCGGGAAAAACGCAACTCATTCCAACTATTGCTATGCCATCCTGTTTCTGGTGTTTCCCCATACGTATTTTTTTCTAATGTTCCGACCACGCATCCATCATGCATACCGGTCGATAAGTTAAAAATTACAATTATTCACATCAACGATATTTTGAGCTGCTATCGCTTATGACTAGGTAAAAACAGTACAAACCACTCCCTGTTAATTGTTAATTCAATTTAAACATTCTACGAGCATTACGTTGTTTTGTCAACAGAACCGCTCAGTTCAGCCGGGCGTTCCGGGGCTCGATCTTATATTCACCGTCCGAGGTGATAATCGTTTCATGCCCTTAGGTTATCGCCCCGCAGCTATACCCAAGCCGAAATTAGCCCGACCCGCCCGGGGTCAGCGACCCCGGCTACATTCGGGCTTGCAAGTTTCAGGCTTCAGTAGCCCCAGGGATTTACACATCCCGGGGCCTGCCTGTTCCCGCCCGCTCAACCGTATTCCTGCCGCTCCCCTGCCCCGGCTTCGGAGAAGCCTGGGGCTACATGTCACACGCTCCGCCCTTCCCGCTTGTATTTCTCCAGCAATGCTGTCAACCGTTCCACTATCTCCGGATGCTTTTCATACACATTGTGCGTTTCTTCCGGGTCGGCTTCCATGTCATACAACTGTCCTTCAGTCATCTGCGTTTCCGGCGTCAGCCAACCGTCTTTATAGCCGTACCAGCCGGCATGACCTTTGCATAATACCAACTTCCATTTCCCCTGCCTTATGGCAAAACCTCCCCGGGATGAATGATGCACAATCGCTTCGCGGATCGGTGATTCAGACTGCCGTCCCAGCAGCGCCGGTAGAATATTGTAACTGTCCTCACCAACCGTCTTGGGCATATCTTCTCCCACGATCGCCGCCACCGTCGCTATAAAATCAGTCAGACAAACTAATTCATCCGAAACAGTTCCAGGTGTAATCCGCCCCAGCCAGCGCGCGACAAACGGCACCCTATGACCCCCATCCCAGATCTGACTTTTATATCCCAGGTACCGTCCATTGGTATCATGACCGTATGTTACCCAGATATCTTCACCATTCGGGTTCTTCAAAGCCACGCGCTCATCGGTCGACTGTTTTCGCCATTCCGCTACTGTTAACGGGTCGCCGGCATGCCCCCCATTATCGCTGGTAACAATCACTAACGTATTTTCCGTTAGTCCGAGTTGATCGAGCGTGTCAATCACCCGGCCAACCGACCAGTCGAATTCCCAGACCATGTCTCCGCGCGCCCCCGCCTCGCTTTTTCCCCTGGCGAAGTCCGGCGGCACACACGGCCGGTGCGGCGCCGCTGACGGCAGATACAGAAAGAACGGCTGATCCGGATGCGCCTGATGATGCTTCCTGATAAACTGCACCGCACGATCAGTTATCGCGGGACCGACATCTTCTGTTTTCCAGCCCGGCACGGTCAGACCGTCAGGCGAATCAGTATCATAAGCCGGATCCTTCGGTTCACTGGGAATACCAACGGTCCGGTCACCGTCCAGAAAGGCGTACGGCAGCATGTTAACCGAATTGGCAATGCCAAAATACTCATCAAACCCCAGGGTCAGCGGGCCGCCGGTAAAAGGTTTGCTGAAATCGATTTTTTCACCGTTTTCACCCCAGCCGCTGATATCGTCCCCGGCCTTTTTCGTCTGCCAGCCCAATCCGAGATGCCACTTGCCGAAGCAACCGGTGGCATACCCGTGTTTTTTCAGCATCGATGCTACTGTCATGCGTTCGGGCTCGATCAACGGTTTTTCCCAGTGAGTACCGACACTCTGTTTTAATCTGGTGCGCCAGCAGTAGCGGCCGGTCATCACGCCGTACCGGGTAGGAGTGCAAACCGCCGACGGCGTATGCGCGTCGGTAAATCTGATGCCCTGTTCAGCCAGTTTGTCGATGTTCGGCGTCGGAATTTTTGTGGAACCATTACAACCCGCATCACCAAATCCCATGTCGTCCGCCATAATAAAAACAATATTCGGCAGCGTTTTCTTCGTATCACTCATGATTGTTCCTGTTGTTACGCATCCCGGCAAAGCCAACACCGCCGCGCCGGCCGCCAATGACTGCAAAAATTCTCTGCGATTAATCATAATTCCCAAATCTTTTTAATCCGTTTAATCCCCTTAATCCCTTATGTCCTTTAGAGGTCCTTTAGGTCCCTTTTCTAAAAGCAAACCCCGCAATCCCGATCCACAGCACTACCCCCGCCGGCTCCGGTATCCATTCCACAGCGCCATAGTGTGCAAACTCCTCCGGCGCAGCCTGGCTCTGCCAGCTGGCTTTCAACCAGTCCGGCGAACGCACTACCAATGATACACGTACTTCATCCAGCCGCCCGTAATACCCACGCTGATCCGCGCGGCTGATCATCAGGGGATTGTCATTTGCATTAGGTTCCAAACCGCCGGACGAGTTTGTTATGCTGTACTGTTCCAAACCGTGCATATATCCTTTAGCGATACCAGCCGCGCTGTCATATGAAACCGCGCAATACGTCCAGGCCGGCTCATCCAGGCCGGGCAAACCGCCTTGCTGAAAAGAATAGTCTGTTGAACCGTGAATGTCAATGTTCAGATTCGAATCAGACCCGCATTGATACCATTCAAACGCGTCTTGTTTATATAGTACAGTTTTGTCCCCGGGCGGATT
>CAZCLS010000013.1:0-3661 GCA_964499565.1 uncultured bacterium | reverse complement strand
GCCGCGCTGTTGCCCCACACTGCATACATGGTCGTGCCGCCCGGCTCAAGACGTGGAACGTGCACCCAAACATATGAATTACTATTGAAATCCCAGGTGTCGATCTCATAGTTCAATTCAACGTTGTTCTGAGCGTTGAAACGCAGGTCAGTGCCGTACGCCGACCCGAACTGAGTATAGGCGAATCCCGTCAGTTCCTCATTCAGTACAACAAGTACCGGGAAATTGGTCAGAACTGTCGTACCGTTATATCCGTCAATCGTGATTTCCATTGTGTAATTCCAGACCAGACTTGTTGACGGTGTCGGAAAGCTCGATGCCGCAGGCGCCCAGGCGCTGCCGGCTGCGTTAGTGCCGAAACAACGATAATAGTAGCGTGTTGCCGGTGTTAATCCACTGACGCGTGTCGAGAGCGGGCCCGGTTCCCGTGTTCCCACAGCAACCACCGCATCCCAGGCATCCGGATTTGTACCACCATTTGTACTGCCCCAATATATGAAAACATCTGTCTGATTGGTTGCGGCATAGTCCAGCACTGCTGTTAAAACCGCTGAGGTGGTGGTGACATCGATCGCACCGTCAGGCTGCGACAAGCGCACTAAGGGATACCGGGCAAGCGGGCCGATTATATCTGTGACATTTCCTTCAGAGTCAACATCGAATTCATACAGTACATCGTCAAACGCCAGACTGATGATATGGCCGTTCTGATCTCTGCTTACGACGACATCGGTGGTGCTGATAATCCCCTGGGTATTGATAGTATAAAACATGACATTGCTTCCGCCCAGGGCGTAATAATCGACAAACAACAGAAATTGATTGATACAGTGCTGATTGCCGCGATCCCAGCGGCTGCGGCACAAATCGAACATCAATTCACTGTCGGTAAAATATTGGTTAGCCAGGGTGGCAAATGACTCCTGTGGCGCTTCGATACAGTACTTCAGGTTATTACGCAGCCAGTATTCTTTCTTATCCGCACCGGGCCCGGTTGCCCAGTAGTCATCCCAGGCCTGGGTCCAGGTTGCATCATCGCCATCCCAGTAACCTCGAACATGGAAGGTGTTCTTCGTTGCCGCCCAGTCAACACCGCCGGAAGCCGGCGTCTTAAATCTGACATCGCTGCCTGAGGCCTGGTCCAGTAATTCGAATTTCCGTTCGTACAGTTCCGGCCATTCCCGCCGCCCGACTGTATCGAGTGAATTATGATTGATCTCGTGAGCCAGGGCTACTGAATACACATCAATGTATCCCGGCGGCGAATCAGGGGGAAATGAATTTTCAGGATAGCCGACATCGTAGCTGAAGATATTGACCCCTGTCCGGGCGCTGATCCCGGCACCTCCATCATACGGGCCTAAAAATTCGCGGATAGTAATACGCTCGACATCCCAGGCTGCTGCCGGCAGAGCATCGAGATATTCCTGCACGACTCGCTGCTGTGCCGCACTGGCTGTGCTGTTCTCGATAAACAATACGCCGTGGTCAACCAGGATATCACGGTACCTGCCCTGGAACCCGACAATTGCCGCTACATTGGTTCGGTGCGCGTAACTGTCCTGCTGCGATTCATACAGGTTTACCCAAACCTGCCCGGCCAGCCAGGGCACATACGGTTGCGTTGCAGTGTCCAGATGCTGCCGGTTAAAATATTGGGGGTACGCTGCAACATGTCCGGCATACCAGTCGAATACCGGCTGCTGCAGTGCGGGTTCAATCAGAAAATCATACACAAAGTTCCGCATCCCCTGATGCAGATCAAACAGTTCCGCACGCAGGGCGGTATCGTTCTGAAGGGCTGTGCCCAGATCGGCCGGATGGGCTGACATGATTTCGTCTATCCGGACAAACGTTGTTGTGTATGATACTCCATACATAATCCACAGTTTGCCATTCTTGCCGCCGCTTACCAGGTCAAGTATGCCGTCGCCGTTCAGTTCGGCGAATGTCGGGGTGGTATCATCACCATTAATTGACCGGATATTGATTTCCGAGCCGTCCGGGTGCCGCAGGAGCAGATGAGTCCTGATGTGCGGCTGTCCGGATTCACCGTCATTGATATACGCGCCGATATACCCCCAGTTTATTCCATACAGCAAGTCTTTTCTTCCATCCTGATTGATATCAAACACGGTCGGATGCGCGTTATAGGCATGTGAATAATGCTGCACTCCCGCCGTGAAATGCGGTGTTGATGCCGTACCGTCATTAAGAAAAAGGGTAATAGCTCCGTCAATATCTCCCGGCCAGATATCAATCAGACCGTCATCATCCCAGTCGGCTGCGTCGATACGGCCGCCGGATGATGATGTCAGAAAATGTTCTCCCGATTGCCCCTGCAGATGCGAATAGGAAGTAAAGACCGGATTGGTCGCTGTGCCGTTGTTTGTGTATAGTCGTACCCGATCGCCATAGGCAACTAAAAGATCAACCAGGTCGTCACCGGTCATATCGGCCAGACCGGCCGTGGTGTACGATGTTCCCGCCCGAATGGCAGCGCCGCCGGCAGATATTTTCTCTCCCGCGGAAAATACAGCATTCGCTGCCGAACCAGTATTGCGGAACAGCCAGACATACCCGTCTCCACCGCCCACCAGCAGATCGGCATCACCGTCGTGATCCCAATCGGCCAGCCGGGTTACCGCATGACTGCCAATATCGGCCGGACTGCCGCCCGCCTGCAGCTGGACTGGATCAGTAAAATACAGGGTGCCCGATTCGAGTGCCGAAACAGCGGGCATGCTGATTACAGCAGCCAGAAAGATAAGAGCGTGTGTACAATAGGCATGCATAGTATTAGTATACCAGAAAAAGCCGTTTAGGCATTTACGGACATCGAGGAGGTATCCATCGTAACAAAAAAAACAGCCTGAAGGCTGGACTCCAACACTATCATCCACAGGTTGGAGTACACGCTTTAGCGTGCTTTTTTATAGCTCACATAACCGGCCTCATCCGTCAAAAGCCGGACAGGTCGAGACCGGCTACAGGTGTGAGTGCAGGTTTAATGCAGCGTACTTTAATGCTCCTGTCGGTGGCTTGTTGTCAGACAAGTCAGACATGTCAGACTGGTCCGACACGTCCGACCTTATCTGCATACCATCCCCCCGGTTGTCCCAAACCTAAAACGAATCGATAATATGATAGTCCCCGAACGTTCCCTTCGGTTTATCATAGATCAAATCGCCATCCAGCCAGACCTTGAGACTGAAATCCTCCGATTCATACCCCCAGCGGCTGTTCGAGCGCGCAGAACCCTTGAACTGCTCGTATGCGGGCAGCTCATATTCAAACCGGTATTCCTCTTTTCCGTGCAGCGTTTCCGTTTTTTGGATTGTATTGGTCGTGTTCTTCGGCACATCACTTCCCCTCCCCCAGTTGCGGTATTCCAGGTAATGTATACCCTGAAGTTTCAGTTCATAGGTTTTTTCAGGATTCATCCCCCTGAATGCCAGCATCAGTGCTCCCCACTCACTGCGCCGCATTATTGACGAACCGTTCGGGCTTTTGTCTGTTTGTTTGTACTGCGTGCTGCGCAGCGTTGTACTGACACGTTGATTCGAGAACCGGTATTTTCGCGCCAGCATCTCCTTTTTCGGCATCCATTCCCCTTCATACTGCACATAACCCTTCGCCTTCATCTCCTGTTCCTGCTGCT
>CAZCLS010000012.1:2221-18816 GCA_964499565.1 uncultured bacterium | reverse complement strand
CGACTATGCCGAAATCAAGCGCGGCGGGCATGCTGATGTTGGGGTCGTCTCCATTTGCCCCGCTGACCGACCAGGCTGCAGTGTCTATGCTCTGCCGGACCGCATCGTCGCCACTCCAGTTGGCATTGTTTCCTATCGCAGCCAGAAGTTCCGCGACGGACCCGCTGGTTGGGCCCGTGTATTTTGCATTGTCGCTTTCATTGATCGCTACCGCCGTCGTTCCCTCGATCAGGCCTGCCGGCAATGTTGATGTGTTCGAATCTGTCGCATCGGCTTGCCACACCCCCGCTCCTTTGTCATTCAAAGCGTAAATAAACGACGGCGAGCCCGCATCACCCTGGAACACGATAATCTGGTCGCCGGCCGTGCTTAATTGAAAATTCGCTCCGAACCCGGTGTTGTCAACGCTCCAGTTGTCTGCTGTGAAGGGATTGTCTTTCGTTACTACCGTCCCACGCGCGATTCCCCCCGCCGGCACTGTATACGCGATTCCGCCTTCATTCGCCCTGAATGTATTGTCGGCTTTCCAGCCGCAATCAGTAAACCGGATTACTTCCCCGGCTGCTAAATCCGCCAGAGCCACAAATGCCACGGTGTCCGGATCATCACAATTAATGCCGATGACGGCAATATCCCCCGGCTGTAGTGCGGCTTGCGAACTTAAACTGATTGCGATAATACTGCTGATTATTTGAAAACAACGCATACGTACTCCTTTCTGACTAGTAATGTATAACTATCTTTATAGTCTACTATAACATAATTCCGTTTTTTGCGCGACCCGTTTTAAATATTTTTATTTCAACACCCGCGAACCATAGTATTGGTATAGTAACATCCGCTTCTCCGCTGCGAATGCCTTAAGCATGTACTCCTACCCTCCTTTACACCTTAAACCTTCAACCAACCCACTACTCCATTACTCCACACAGGCGGACACACGGGTCCCCCCCTACACATCTCGCCAATTCCTGAACCCTGAACCCTGAACCCCATTCCCTGACAACTCCATCAACCATCATCCATCAACCATCATCCATCAACCATCATCCATCATTCCCCTTTGCCTTTTACCCCTGTTTATGCTATACTTCAACCAGTTTCCTGCTTATAATCACATAATGTATCTATCTATGAAAAGCGAACTCGAATCTATTGTAGATGCTATCCTGGAAAGCTATGACACCCTTGGCGGTATCAACCATATCGACGGGCTTAACCTCCCCAATCGCCAGGAAGTTATTGAAATTACCTGGGAGCTTCTAGCTCTCGTCTTTCCCGGCTTTTTCGGTAAAGAACGCCTTACCAGCCAGAACTATCGCCATATCACCGGCTACCGCGTAACCGAAACATTCGAACGCCTGGTCGAACAGATCGACCGCAGTCTGCGCTATGCCTGCAACCGTTCCCCCGTCTGCGAACGCCCCCAGTGCCGGGAAAACGCTGAACGCTGCGCCACCTGGATCATTCAGCGTATCCCCATTATCCGCGCCCTGCTGCATTCCGATGTCGAAGCCGCTTTCACCGGCGACCCGGCCTGCTATTCCCATGAAGAAGCCATTGTCTGCTATCCCGGCCTCTTTGCCGTCTCGGTCCAGCGTATCGCTCATATCCTGTACGAATTCCGCGTGCCTCTTATCCCGCGCATTATGACCGAGTTCGCTCACCACCAGACCGGTGTCGATATCCATCCCGGCGCCGCTATCAGCGAATACTTCTTTATGGATCATGCCACCGGTATCGTTATCGGCGAAACGACCGTGATCGGTAAAAATGTCAAGCTGTACCAGGGTGTTACTCTCGGCGCTAAATCATTCCCCGATGATGCCCGCGAAGCCCGCGGCCATAAACGCCATCCTACCATCGAAGATGATGTCGTCATTTATGCCAATGCCACCATCCTCGGTGATATTACGATCGGTAAAGGCGCTGTTATCGGCGGTAATTCCTGGATTACCAGAGATGTTGCCCCGGGCCAGACGATCTCGATCGAACCGCCCAAAATGCGGATTCGTGAAAAAAAATCCGAGTGATCTCTTCCTCGCCTTTTCTGCCTTCAGCCCTAATTCCGCGATAGACGTAGGTGCAGTAGATACAAGGCGCGAGATGCGCGAGCGTATTTTTATACGCCAAGTGTCTCGCAACGCGGTAGATGCTGTGCATACGGCTACCCATCAGGGTGGGATGACATATGGGCTTTTTACGTTCACCTTTTGGCTCGGTACATTCACGGGTTGGGAGTCAATCAGTCAGTATTCTGGCCTATAACTTGACAGTTATAATTCTTTACGAAAATTGTGACACTTCACATTTTCGCGCCCCCTTTCATCCCATCGCGGATTTAGGGTTCAGGCCGTTTGTGTCTGTCAAAATGACACGCTTATTTCGTTTTTATCCCGTTTTACTTTCAATAATCTTTGTATCTTATTGACTATCATATGTTTATGGAAATTTACACACCTTTGGCATACATCATGCTAAATGTTACCGTATGAACAAATTACCTCTCATTATCTTCGTCTCTCTCTTGCCCCTCTTTGCCCGGGCGGAGATCAGATTTACTGCCTCCACCGCTGCTGAAGATGTTCCCGTTAATGAGTGCGTTCATCTCACCATTACCGCCCAATGGCTCCAGAATGGAGATCAGTTCCTCGTCCTTAAACCATCCATGCCGGCTATGTCCGGCCTTAAAGTCGCCGATTATATCTGCTTTAACGAAACTGTCCGCTGCGCCTCCCAAACCGTTCACCGCGTTGTCCACCAGTTCAAACTCGCGGTCACTAACCAGGTCGGCCAACACACTGAAACCGGGCCGATTTATGTCGAATACCGTTCCTTCCACTCCCCCGATACTCAGCATTCTCAATTGGCCGGTATTTCATATACTATTCTGCCTGCCCGCTCCTCAGCTCTCACCGGCACGATTATCGCCGTGGGCTCTCTGGGCATCCTCGGCATGTGCATTGTGGCCGTCGGCGTCTCGCGCTCCTCGCGCCGTAAAAATTCTTCTATCCCCCAGCTGCCCGCTATCGAAAATAATTTCTTATCCAGGCTCCAAACCGTTAAACAATATCAGCTCGATGGTGATATTCCTGCGGCATTTCATGAAATGGAATCGCTGCTCAGACGCTACTTCCGTGATAAATATCAAATCGGCGCTATCGAAGAATGGCATGCCCCTGAATCCGGACCGGCCGGGCCCGATGAACGCACCCTCGCTGTCGCCCGCGACGTGTTAGCCCTGTCTCATCGCGTCAGGTATGCCGATTATCTTCCCAGCGCGCATGAACAGCACCGCTTTGTATCTTTTCTTAAAACTCTGCTCCAGCGCAATCAGCCCCGCTCTTTCGCGCCGGAGGAAGAATTATACCTTAAATCAGGAGAATGACGTATGATTGATGTCCAGCAAATTAACGAAAAAGTCCAGGGTCAGGCCGCCTTCGTTTCCGCCCTCAGATCTGAAATCAGTAAGACTATCGTCGGTCAGCAGTATATGATCGACCGCCTGCTGATCGGATTGCTTTCAAACGGTCATATCCTGCTCGAAGGCGTTCCCGGCCTCGCTAAAACCCTGTGCGTTACGACCCTCGCCAAGGCTATGAAAGCCTCCTTTAAACGCGTTCAGTTCACTCCCGACCTGCTCCCCGCGGACTTGATCGGTACGTTGATCTACAATCCTAAGGAAGGGTCCTTCAGCACAAAAAAAGGCCCTATCTTCGCTAATATCATCCTCGCCGATGAAATTAACCGCGCTCCCGCTAAAGTTCAAAGCGCCCTGCTCGAGGCTATGCAGGAACATCAGGTCACAATCGGTGATTCTACCTTTCCCCTCGATGAACCCTTCCTCGTCCTGGCTACCCAGAACCCGATCGAACAGGAAGGTACCTACCCCCTCCCCGAGGCCCAGGTCGACCGCTTTATGCTGAAACTTAAAATTACCTACCCTAACAAAAAAGAAGAAAAGGAAATTCAGGAGCGTATGGGCCGTACCGCTCCCCGTATCGTTACCAACCCGGTCGTCTCTACGCGCCAGATTCTCGACGCCCGTGATGTCGTTGATTCGGTCTTCATGGATGAGAAAATCAAGGATTATATTCTTGATATTATCTTCGCTACCCGCGAACCCGAGACGTATAATCTGCCGATTAAAGACCTGATCCAGTACGGCGCGTCTCCCCGCGCTACACTCTGTCTGACCCTTGCGTCTAAAGCTCATGCCTTTATTCACGGCCGCGGCTATGTTACCCCACAGGATGTTAAATCGATCGGCCTTGATGTCTTGCGCCACCGCGTCATTATAAGCTACGAAGCTGAAGCCGAAGACCTTTCATCCGATGACGTGGTTCAGAAAATTTTTGACGAAATTGAAGTGCCTTAATCTTTTGCGCGCCGCGGATCGGTGCCAGTTTGGCAGCCGGTTCCTCCTCTGCCCTCTTGTCTCCGGTCCACGGCCCGCTTCCCTTGTGAGGTTCTAATATGCTGTCTAAAGAATTGCTTAAAAAAATTCGCCAGATCCAAATCCGTACCAGCCACCAGGTTACGGAAACCATGGCCGGTGAATATAAAAGCGCTTTTAAAGGCCGCGGTATGGAGTTCGATGAAGTCCGTACCTATCAGCCCGGTGATGATGTCCGTACCATCGACTGGAATGTCACCGCCCGCATGGGAAACGCCTATGTCAAACGCTTTGTCGAAGAACGTGAGCTCACCGTCATGCTTATGGTCGATGCCAGCTCATCCGGCTCTTTCGGCTCCATGAATAAAACCAAAAATGAAGTCGCCGCCGAACTTGCCGCCCTCCTGGCCTACTCCGCTATCCGCAGTAATGACCGCGTCGGTCTTATTATCTTTACCGACCAGATCGAAAAATTCGTGCCCCCCAAAAAAGGCCGCCAGCATGTCCTGCGCGTTATCCGCGAAATCCTCTACTTTAATAAACCTGAACATGGCTCCACCAGCATTACCGCCGCCCTCGAATTCCTGCAGCGGGTGTGTAACCGCCGCAGTGTCGTCTTCCTGCTCTCCGATTTCCTCTCCACCGGCTATGATAAAGCGCTCCTTCTCGCCTCTAAAAAACATGACTTGATCCCCGTTACCATTACCGACCCGCGCGAAATTGAACTCCCCGATGTCGGTATTGTCGACTTGATGGACGCTGAATCCGGCGAGCGCATCCTGATTGATACGCATGACCCTAAAGTGCGTAAGGCTTTTGCTTACCTTAATTCTACTGAACGTGAATCCCTGACTAAAAAATTCCGCCAGTCTAATTCCGATTCTCTGACTATTCAAACTAATTCGTCCTACGTCGATGCCTTAGTCAAATTTTTTAAACGGCGTGAACGCCGTATGGCTTTTTAACCGTTTTTCCCCTTTATATGAATCACGTGCCTGAATATCTGCATTCTCCTTCTGCCAGCCCCGGTCAGGATTCCAGCCGATCCAACTCGCGCCTGACTGTGCTGCTCGCTGTCACAGCCGCCGCTCTGGCCCTGTGCCTCTGCTGCGCCGTGCTGCTCCTGCTCGCCAATCGCTCCGGCCACGGCCGGCCCGGTGACTGGAACGCCCAGCAGCAGCGTAAATTGGCTGTTAAACTTCAAACCGATGGCCTTGCTGCCCAGGCTGTCGATGCTTTTAAAGCCTGCCTCCAATTCGATATCCCTGGTCCCGAACGCGCCTCTATCGCTTTCGCTATTGCCAATCTCTATTTCGATTCGGGTGATTATGCTAATGCCCTGGCCTGGTTTAACTGCGTCGAAATCGCCGACCCGAATGCCTCCGTTATGCAGGAAACCGCCCGCCGCAGTATCACCTGCCTCGAACGCCTCGGCCGCAGTGTCGATGCCCAGTACGCCCTGGCTAAACATTCCGCCCTGAATCCTGATACGAATGGGCCGCCTGCCCGCGCTGTTACCGTGGCCCGGTTCGGCAGCGAAACGATCACTCTCGGTGATATCGCAGACGAAATCCAGCGTATGCCCGAGTCCATGCGCGACCGCTTTGCCTCACCCGCCGCAAAAGAAGAATTGCTGCGCCAGCTTATTACCCAGCGCCTCCTCGCTAATAAAGCCCGAAAACTCGGCTATGATAAAAATCCCGATGTCCTGCGCCAACTCGGTCAGGTTGAAGACCAGCTCATTGTCAATCAGCTGCTGGTATCCGAAGCCGCTTCAGCCGTCAACGTCGATCAAAGCGACCTGAAACTTTATTACGAGGCCCATAAAGACCAGTTTACCTCTCTACCCGGCGCTGCCCTTTCCTGTATCACGTTCATGTCTCCGGATGCCGCTCGCGCGGCCTTGAATGATCTGTCTGCCAGTCCCGGTAATCTTCCTGCCGTGCTGCAAGCCGCCCGCGAAGAAAACCGCCTGGTTGAATCAACGGTCAGCGCGGCCGGCTCGATCCCCGGCCTGGGATCGTTTCCCGCCCTCGCTGCTGCGGCCCTGCGGCAGAAACAGGGTCTCATTACTAACCTGTTCACTTCGTCCAAAGGTCCTTTTCTCGCTGCGGTTAATAGCGTTCATCCCGGAAACTTGATGCCTTTTGACCAGGTCGCTTCCCGGGTCGAACAGCTTTACCGCCAACAGAAAGAACAGGAGCTTATTCAGTCTATGATCGAAAAAGAATTTTCCGTTAACAATGTCCGCGTCTTCCGCGAACGCCTGCAGGACGGCAATCCTTCAGCTGTTCCAGCCGCTCCTTCCACCGCCGATGAAATGGAGAACGAATGATGATGAGTAGAATATTCCGTTATATTCCCCTGCTGGCCTGCGGCTGCCTGGTCCTGGCTGTCACCGCCTGCAGAAAATCTCCTCCAACCCTCGTACATGCGGAACAGCTTCCCCCTATCCGCGTCTCCGTCAGCGTCGACCATCCCGAAATTCATGTCGGTGACCTGATCTCTTACTCTATTACTGTTGACGCGGACACCAACGTCTCCTTCCGTTTGCCGCAGTTTGCCGAAAATCTGGGCGGTTTCGCTGTCCGTGACTGGAAACGGCCCGACCCTGTCATTACTCCCAGCGGCCGCCGCGGACAAACGCATACCTACGTCCTCGAAACCTATCTCACCGGCCAGTATGAACTCCCGCCCGCTTCCGTCCATTATATTTTCAACGGTCAGACCAATACGATCGAAAGTACTCCCATCTGCGTGGAAGTTGTCACGATTGCTGAAGAGGGCGACCTGTTTTCCGGTATTCGCGATATCAAGGAACCAGTCGATATTATCGAACAGCAGCCCGGCCGCCTTAAACATATCATTATCGCCGCCTCCGCCGCGGCGCTTGCTATTCTTGCCGTCATAGGCCTGGTCTATTTCATCCGCCGCAAAAATAACGCCCCCGTTCCCCCTGTGCCCGCGCATGAAATCGCCTATGAATCCCTGCGCCGCCTGCATGCCCGCAACCTTGTCGAACAGGGGTTCCTTAAACTCTATTTCTTTGAATTGTCTACTATCCTGCGCCATTATATCGAAAACCGTTTCGGTCTGCGCGCGCCCGAACGCACGACTGAGGAATTTCTGCAGGATATTCAGTCCACTAATCCGTTTTCTTCTTCCCAACGCTCTATCCTTTCCGCCTTCCTCAAGGAATGCGACCTGGTCAAATTCGCGAATTTTTCCGTGGCCGCTTCCGATGCCCGGCGCGTCCATGATGTCGTCGTCTCGTTCATTGAGGAAACCCGCGAGCGTGAGAACGTCGTGAACGCTGAAGGAGCCCGATAATGATTTTTCATGATCCATGGTGGTTACTGTTGCTTCTGGCCGTTCCCGGTGTGATCTGGCACTATTTCAGACATACCGCCGCCGGGACCATTAAGTATTCCGATATCCATACCCTTAAACGTATCCGCCCCTCCTTTTCACTCTACCTGCGCCATGGCCTCCTGGTCTTGCGCTGCCTGGCTATCATCGCTATCGCCGTCGCTTTAGCCCGGCCCCAGAAAGGTAAGGAAGATACCCGCATCACCACCGAAGGTATTGATATCGTCCTCACGATCGATACCTCCGGCAGTATGGTCGCCGAAGACCTGGCCCGTAATAAAAATCGTCTCGATGTCGTGCTCGACGTTATTAAAGAATTCGTTAAAAAACGGCAGGATGACCGGATCGGCCTCGTGGTCTACGGAGAAGAAGCCTATACCCAATGCCCCATGACCCTCGATTACGGTACCCTGCTCCAGTTCATCGATCGCTGCAAAATCGGGATGGCCGGCGAAAATGCCACCGCGATCGGCGACGCCCTGGCTACCTCGTTTCTGCGCCTTAAAGACTCCAAGGCGAAAAGTAAAATGATTATTCTCCTTACCGACGGCGTCAATAATGCCGGGAAATTACCTCCCGAAACCGCCGCCGAAATGGCTAAAAGCTTAGGTATCAAAGTCTATACCATCGGCGCCGGTACCGATGGCATGGCTCCCGTGCCCGCCTATGATATGTTCGGTAACCGCGTCCTTCAGCCCATGCGCGTCGAGATCGATACTAACCTGCTTACCTTTATTTCCAATGTAACCAGCGGCAAGTTTTTCCGCGCGACTGATAAATCGTCTCTCGAAAATATTTATTCCGATATCGATAAGATGGAGAAAACTAAACAGGAAGTCTTTAAATATATGGAATGGAAAGAATTGTTTACCGCGTTCGCCTGCGCCGGCGGAGCCTTCCTCCTCCTGGAACTTCTCCTCGCTAATACCCGTTTCCGAACGCTGCCGTAAAGGAGTCCGTCTATGCATTTTAATAATCTCATTTTTATTCACGCTTTCTGGCTCGTGCCCCTCCTGATCCTCTTTCTCTATTTGAGCTTCAGCCGCAAACGCCAGCTGCTGCTTACGTTTATTCATCCCGAATTGCTTAAACGTATGATCAGCCATGTCGATTTCGGTAAACAATACCTTAAGGCGTCTTTCCTCGTTCTGGCTGTCATTATGCTCGTCCTGGCCCTTATGCAGCCCCAGTGGGGCGCTACCTGGGAAACCGTTCAACGCCGCGGTATCGATGTCATTGTCGCTGTCGATGTCTCGCGCAGTATGCTCGCTACCGATATTAAACCAACCCGCCTCGAACGCGCTAAACGCGCGATCCTCGACCTGCTTACTATGATGCAGGGCGACCGCATCGGCCTGATCGCCTTCTCCGGTAAAGCATTCCTCGAATGCCCTCTTACCCTCGATTACGGCGCGGCTAAAATGTTCGTTAATGAACTCGATCCCCAGCTTATCCCTGAAGGCGGTACCCGTATCGGTGATGCTATCCGCAAAGCCTGCCAGGCTTTCGAAGGCGATGTCAAAAAACATCGCGCCCTGATCCTTATCACCGATGGCGAAGACCATGACAGCTCTCCCCTCGAAGCTGCCGAGGAAGCCCGTAAACTCGGTGTCAAAATTTTCTGCATCGGAATAGGCACCGATGAAGGTACCCCAATTCAGATTACCAACGAAGCCGGGAATAAATCATACCTGAAAGACCGCGAAGGTAAAGTCGTCCTCTCCCGGCTTGATTATCCTACCCTCCAGAAAATCGCCGTGGAAACCGGCGGTACCTGTGTCCGCGCCCAGGCTTCCGGCCTCGAACTCGATGAAATTTATTCTAAACGTATTGCCCAGATGGAAGAAAAAGACCTCGAAAGCCGCCGCGAACGCCGCTATGAACACCGCTTCCAGTGGCCCCTGGCCTGCGCCGCTCTCCTGGTTGTCATCGAATCGCTTACTTCCGATAGAAAGCGTAAACCGAATAACGAGTCCTTCTCCCAATGAAAAGTTATATTCTTGCTTCTTTCGTTCTTCTCTCCCTGGTCGGCCCCGCCTCTGTCTTCGCCGCCGACCAGCCCGGCCTGGCCCAAAAAGTGCGCCAGGGTAATCTGCTGTATCAAAAAGCCGAATTCGATGCCGCTCAGCAAACCTATGCCGATGCCCAGGTCGATGCACCCGAAAATCCCGAGCTTCACTTTAATATCGGCGATGTCTTCTATCGTAAAGCCATGTTTGACAAAGCTATCGAGGCCTATTCCAAGGCCCTTGATGCCCCCGAACCGCTCCTCGAAGCTAAGGCCCGCTACAATATCGGTAATTGCCTCGTCCAGCAGGGTAAGTTGAAGGAAGCTCTCGATACCTATAAACTCGCCCTCGAACGTAACCGCGATGATGAGGATACCAAGTATAATATCGAGTATATCCAGCGTAAACTTAAAGAACTGGCCAGCAAAGAAAAAGAACGCCAGGAAAATGACCCGCTTAATAAATTGCTGCGCGAACTTGAAAAGCTGATCGCGCAACAGGCTGAACTCCTTGTCCAGTCACGCGGTCTTCAGGACCAGCTCGCTTCTTCCCAGACGAACGATACCGATCTCCCCGCAGTCGTCGCCGGGTTCACGACAAATGAAGCTGCCTATGCCGCCCGCTCTGTCGACCTTACCGGCAGGTTCCGCGGCTTGTTTACCAACCTGCCTCCCGAACGCCTCGCCAGTACCGGTGAACAAAAACCGGGCTCCATGGGTCAGCCCGGCCAGCCCGGCCAGCCCGGCCAGCCCCAGGTGCAGCTCGATCCCGATACCGCCGAACTGGCCCAGCTTTTCCAATTGCTCGGCGGTGCGGCTGAATTTCTTCAGTCCTCTTCTAACGCTTCACCTCAGAAAACAGCGCAACTCCTCCAACAGGTTGAAGATGTGTTGTCCGAAGTCGAAACGAAATCCGAAAATGACCTTAATCGCCAGTTCGCTGCCGCCGGTAAAGAGTCCCTGGTACAGATCAGACAGCGGTTCCAGTCGCCCGGCACATCATCCCCCGCCGATGTAAAAACGGCCGGCGATACTTTTAATTCGCTTATGCAGAATATTCATGCCGAATTGAATTCACGCATGCAGCAGCAACAGACTTCTATGCCCGGTGCCTCTAATGTTTTTCAGAAAACCCTGGCTATGAAAATTACCAATGCCGTCGCTTTCCTGGAAGTCGCTTCCAGTAATCTCTACGATGCGACCGAATTCTTATCATCGACCTGGACAAATTCATTCCCCGCTCAGTCCGACGGTTTGGATTATCTGATCAAAGCCCGCAAAGAGTTCGATGATAAAAATCAACAGCAACAGCAGCAGCAGCAAAATCAGAAGCAGAATAATAAAGACCAGCAGGATAAGAAAGACCAGCAGGACAAGAAAGACCAGCAGGACAAGAAAGACCAGCAGGACAAGGAAGACCAGCAGGACCAGCAGAAACAGCCGCAGGATCAACAGGATCAGCAGCAGAAACAGAAGGCTCAACCGAAAAAACAACCCGAGCTGGACAAAAAGCAGACCGAACAGCTGCTGCGCAGTTTTCAGGAAGATCAGAAAAATCAACGCAAAAAACGTAAGGAGAAAGACCGCGCCTCAGGCTATATTCCTGTTGACAAAGACTGGTAGAATCAGTACACTCTAACTATCGTATACCCTTAAGACTGAACAAGGCTCATGAACGTAACTCGTCTCCATCATAATCTGGCAATCCTCGGCGCCGCGGCACTGCTGCTGTCTGCCGCTCTGCCCGCCTTGGCCCAGGTGACGGTCATTGCTTCGTGCAATAAAAACATCCTCAGCCTTGATGACACTCTGAATTTCCAGGTTAAAGTTGACGGCACCCGCGATGCCAGCCCGCCCGACTTGAGCGGTCTGGACGGCTTCAACGTCCTGCAGGGCCCCAATCTCTCTACCTCCATTCAGATCGTTAATTTCAAAACGGTGCAAAATGTCACCTATTCCTATATCCTGAAACCACTTAAAACCGGCAAGCTTAACCTGGGACCTTTCAAGGTTACTGCCGAAAATAATACCTATGTTACCAAACCGATCAGCATTGAAGTCGTTAAAGCCAGCGCGCAACCTCCTTCCACTACCTCGGCCGACCCCAATCGCCTGCTGACCAGCGAGAATCTTTTCCTGACCATGCAGGCTGATTCAAAATCCGCGTATGTTAACGGCCAGATTCTTCTCACGGTAACCTTCTACTTTAAACCCGATATCGATGTCGTCAGCGTCGATCAACCTGTCATGAACTTTGACGGCTTTATCGTCCATGACGCCAGCGGCGCTATCCGTGAAAAGAAAACTGTCAAAAATCAACCGTTCGATACCGTCCGCTTTCAGAAACTGCTCGTGCCTATCAAAACCGGCTCGATCTCTATCGCACCCGTTGAAATGACCGTTACCGTCAGAGAACCTTCCAGCGGCAATAAACAGCGCCGCAGTATCTTTGATGACCCCTTTGGTATTTTTCCCTCGTTTACCCGTAAAAATGTCGTCCTGCAGTCCAATCCCCTGTCCTTGTCGATCTTGCCCCTGCCCGATCAGGGTAAACCAGCCTCATTTAACGGTGCGGTCGGTAAAGTTATTCTGCGCGCCAGCGCTGAACCCCGTACTGTTGAAGTCGGCGACCCGGTTACCGTCACCGTCGAGTTGTCCGGGGCGGCTAACATCGATACGTTATCTCCCGATTTTTCTACCAATACTTCCGACTTTCGTGTCTACGACCCCGAAACCACCCGCGAATCAAGCGTCTCGGGCGGCCGCCTCATCGGCAAAAAAACCTATACCCAGGTCTGGATCCCTAATTCTGTTGACGCTAACCAGATCCCCGCGGTCGACTTTTCCTATTTCGATACCGAACTGCTAAAATATGTCACCCTCAGAAAAGGCCCGTTCGATCTTAACGTCTCTCCCGCGCCCAACCAGAAATTAATGGTTACCGAGCTCGCCGCGCCCGTTACCTCCCGCTCGCGTATCAAAATTCTGCGGCAGGATATCTTCGGCATAAAACCCGAGCCCGATTCCAACTTGTTCGCCCGTAGAGCCTATACCAGCCCGGCGGTTATCACTCTTTTTATCGCACCGCCCCTTCTCTGGTCCTGCCTGGCACTGATTACCTCCGTGCGCCGCAAACTGCACAGCGATACCGCCCTCTACCGCCGCGTGCGCGCCAATCGCCAGGCCGATTCGCGCCTGCTTAAGGCCCGTGACGCTATCCGCCATAAAGATGCCAGGGCTCTTTATGCCGCTATCTCCGATGCCTTGTGCAATTTTATCGCCGATAAACTCCATATCGCCGCCCCGCAGGTCAGCGCCGCCACGGTCGATTCACTCTGTTCCGCGAAATCCGTTTCCCCTGAAACGATTAAACACCTTAAAGCCTTGCTGGAACAGTGCGACTTCGCCCGTTTTGCCTCAGCAAGCTTCGATACCAAAATCGCCCGCGACCATTACAGCCAGGCCCAACACCTCCTGCGTTCCCTACAGAAGGAATTACGATGAATTTCCATGCTCTCAGATATGTCTGCGTTATCCTGATCCTGGCCATTGCGGCGCTGCCCGGGCAAGGCGCCGCCCTGAAAGCCATCGAGGCGTTTCAGGAAGGCAATGATGCCTATAATGCCACCAATTATGATCGCGCCGTGCGTATGTATCATAAAGCCGCTGAAATGAATTTCAGACCGGCCGCGTTGTATTATAATCTCGGTAACTCGTATTACCGCCTCGGTAAACTCGGTAACGCCATTGCTGATTATCGCCGCGCCCGCCTGCTTCAGCCCCGCGACGCGGATAGTAAAGAAAATCTGGCTATCGCCCGCAGCCAGGCTGAAGACGGCTTGAAAATCCAGACCTTGCCCGATACGGTGAAATCATTCCTCTTTCTGTATTATTACATCGGCTTCGATGAACTGATCTGGCTCTGCGCCGCCGTCTCCGCGCTCTTCTTCCTGCTCGCGATCCTCTACCTGTTTGTGCGCCGGCGCCTGCTTAAATCGTTGCTGGTTGTCTTAGCCTGTGTTACGCTCCTGCTCGCCGCGACTGCCGGCTTGCACTGCTATAACCGCTTCCTCCGCCATGATGCCGTCGTTATTGCTGATCAGGCCCCCGTCCACTCCGGTCCGATGGACTCCTATCCCGATATTTTTATCCTGCATGACGGCTCCGAAGCCCGCGTGCTCGAGCGGCAGGATGCCTGGGTCAAAATTCAAGTCGTTATTGCTGATGAAAAAAAACGAGGTTGGATTAATCAAGCTGATATTGTTATCCTGTAATTAACCTGGATGGGGTTTGTGCCATGAATAGTGTACCCTTTGCCCGCTGTCTGTGCAGGTTCCTCTGCCTTTCTGCTGTCTGCCTTCTGGCTCTGTCTCCTTCTCCCGCTCGTTGCGCGCACCAGAATCCCGAAAATTATGATTTTATCGAATCGGAAGGCTGGGGCGGCTGGGATGGCGTTCTTACCGGCCGCGTCATCGATGAAGACGGTCATCCTATCCCTAACGCCGACGTTAAAGTCCATTCTAAAAATATTTCCGTCAAGGCCGACCAGAATGGTTGTTTTACTATTCGCGGCCTGCAGCAGGGCGGCCGCTACTCCCTCATTATCTCGTCCCGCGGCAAGGAAGTCGGTACGGCCCGCCTGGTTCCCATCCCGCGCTTCCAGAACGCTGATATCGGCGACTTCAGTCTTGAAAGAGAAAAAATCTGGACCAATTTCTGGGTCGTATCTTCTAACCTTATTTCCGAGGCCAATTGGCAGTTCTCCAGTAATTTTTATTCGGTCCAGGAAAGTATCACCACGGTCTATTCCTATGCCCAATGGGCTATGCGCTTCAGTACCAATTTTTATACGCCTTATACCGGCATGAATACTAATCAGCCTCCTGCTGCCGCCCAACCTGTTGAATCACTACCCCAGGGAGGTTCCTGATGCCCCAGATTCGTACTCTGTCCGTTACCTGTCCGGGCTGTAAAACTATTCTGATTGTTAATAAAGATACCGGCGCTGTCGTCGAGGAACGCGCGCCCCTGGTCGATGACCCCAGCGGCGACCGCTTCGCCGATGCCTTGCGCGCCCATAAGGAGCATAACAGCAAACTTGACAGCATTTTTAAGGAAAGTATCTCCGATGTCTCCCGTAAAGATGAAGAACGCCGCAAGTCTTTTAAGGAATCGCTCGACAAAGCCCGTAAAGAAGATGTCGGTGATTATAAGGAAATTCGCGATATCGATCTGGATTAATTGTGCTCAATACCCTCTTTAATAAAAAAGAACTGGTAATCGGGTTCGTTGTTACGATGATTATCGTGGCTGTCCTGATTATCTCCGCTTCTATTTACGATTATTATCGCGTCCGCGCCAGTATGGAACATGCCGTTATCCGTGAAGGCCTGACCGCGATCGCGACCTTCCAGGCCTTTGCCCGCATCGGTATGCAGGGCCCTTCCTCCCTTACCCGCGAACGTCTCTATGATGCCGTGCGCGAAACCTGCTTCCTTACGCCCGTAGAGTATTTCGCCTTTATCGACCCCTCTAATCGCGTCTTCAAGGTTACCCGCGATTCCGAAGTTCAATATGTCGATCCTTCTCTCGGCGCCAGATACCGTTACCTCGCCCCGGGTGAGTATAAGGCCGAATACTGCTGCCCCGATTGCCGCGAACTTACGATCGTTACTCCTCTGAACCTCGATTCCCACGGCAGTATGGGCATCAAAACCGTTCGATTTTATAAAACGCTCCTTAATCGCCGCCGCCAGGGTAATATCCTCCAGCAGCTGAGACCCGCCCGCAATAATCTGCACCTCCTGCCCCTCGTTATGGTCGGTCTCCCGACCGACGCTATCATCGATTATCGCAATAGAACTATTTTCGTGTCTACCGTCACCGGTTTAGTCTTTTTCCTGTTTATTACCGCCCTGATCTATCTTGCGATCGTCCGTCAGCAGCAACGCGTGATTACGCATGCCCTTAACGATGTGCGCGCCGATAATGAACGCCTGCTCCGCAACCTGCGCTTCTCGGACCGCTTGGCCGTCCTCGGCCGCATGGCCGCCGCTATGGCCCATGAATTGCGTAATCCCCTCGGCTCTGTCCGCGGCTTTATTCAGCTCTTTCGTAAAAAATCTCTGAAAGAACATGATGATCGTATGTGCAGTTATGCCGATACCGTTATCGCTGAACTCGACCGTCTTAATGCCGTTATTACCAGTATGCTCGATTTCAGCCGCCCGGTCGAGCCTTCTTTTGAATTGACTGAGCTGCAGCCCTTTTTCCGTAACGTCATCGACCTATTCAAACAGGATGCCGCTTCCAAAAATGTCTCTATTATCAGCCATGTCCCCGATAACCTTCCACCCGTCGCTCTCGACCGCAATCTCTTTACCCAGGCTCTCCTTAACCTCTTTATTAACGCCCTCGAGTCTATGCCCGATGGCGGCGAGTTGACGGTCGAAATCTCTGTCAAAGACCCCGGCCTGGTCTGTATCCAGATCGTTGATACCGGTAAAGGTATTCCTAAAGAACTTCAAAAACAAATCTTTGAACCGTTCTTTACGACCAAAGCGTCCGGGACAGGCCTGGGCCTCGCGACGGTCGAAAAAATCGTCGAGGAACACGGCGGCTCTATTAAAGTTGAAAGCGTTGTTAATGAAGGTAGTATTTTTCATATCGAACTCCCTATCCACCGGACCTGATTACTATGAAACAAGATATCTGGATTCTTATTGTCGATGATGAGTTGAGTCATCGTACTATGCTGCGCGCTAATCTCGAACACCTGGGATACCGCATTATTGAAGTCGCCGACGGTAAAGCCGCCGTCGA
>CAZCLS010000012.1:0-2121 GCA_964499565.1 uncultured bacterium | reverse complement strand
TCGAACACCTGGGATACCGCATTATTGAAGTCGCCGACGGTAAAGCCGCCGTCGAGGCCGCCCAACGCGAAAATCCCCACCTGATCATTATGGACTTGCGCCTGCCCGAAATGGATGGTATTTCCGCCTTGAAGGAAATTAGAAAATTTAATCCGTTGGTTCCCGTCCTCATGATGACGGCGTATGCCACGATCGAAACCGCCGTCGATGCCGTTAAAAGCGGCGCCTATGATTATCTCCAGAAACCGGTCGATATCGATGACCTCGAGCAGGTTGTCCAAAATGGTCTCACCTTTGGCGACCTTACCCGCATTAAAAATGCCGATGTCTCCGCGGCCGCCGATTCCTTCAGCGAAATTATTCATGCCAGCCCTATTATGAAGGATATCCTCTCCACCATTTCCCGCGTCGCTCCCAGTGATGCCTCTATTCTGATTACCGGCGAAAGCGGTACGGGCAAGGAAATCATTGCCGATGCCGTGCAACGCCTCAGCCTCCGCGCTGACAAGGTCTTCATTAAAGTCAATTGCGCCGCCCTGCATGAACAACTCCTCGAATCAGAACTCTTCGGCCATGAACGCGGCGCCTTTACCGGCGCTCATGACCATCGCAAAGGCCGCTTCGAACTCGCTGACGGCGGTACCCTCTTCCTCGATGAAATCGGTGATATGGCCCCTACCACCCAGGCCAAAATCCTGCGCGTGCTCCAGTCCGGTACCTTTGAACGCCTGGGCGGTACCGAAACCCTTAAAACTGATGTCCGCATCATCTCAGCTACGAATAAGGAACTTAAAAAAGCAATCGAAATCGGCTCCTTCCGCAAAGACCTTTTCTTCCGCCTCAGTGTTGTGCCGATCCATATGCCCGCCCTGCGCGAACGCCGCGAAGAGGTGCCTGCTTTAGCTGAACATTTCCTCAAAATTTATTCGCGCAAAAATAACCGCTTGATTAAATCTATCTCTTCTGAGGCGGTTCAGATTATGATCCAATACGATTGGCCCGGTAATGTCCGTGAACTCGAAAATGTCTTGGAACGCGCTGTTATCCTTACTATCGGCGATACCATCACCCCCGAAGTCCTTCCCTCGAATATCCACGGCGAACGCCCCCGCCGCGCTGATACCCAGGACCCGCTTACTCTCCTCGAGCAAACTGAACGCGACCTTATTATTCAAACGATGATCGCCTGCAAAGGCAACCGCACTAAAGCCGCCACCCAGCTCGGTATGTCGCGCCGCAGCCTCTACAACAAACTCAAACGCTATGGCATCGGCGATAAAGACAATGAAAAATAGCCGATGTCCGATGTCCGAAGGCCGTAGGTCGTGAGTCGTGAGTCGTGGGCCGTGGGCCGTGGGCCGATTACCCATCACCCATTACCCATCACCCATCACCCATTACCCATCACCCATTACCCATTAACCATTACCCATTACCCATCACCCATTACCCATTCACCATCATACTTAGGGTGGGAGGCCGGTTCCACACGGGCGACTCCGAGAGCCGTGAGCCGCTGTGCCCTGTGGTGTGCGAAGCTACGCCAGCAGGGTGGGCCGTGATGTGGAGGGCCTGGCGTCCTCGCCGGCCGCCGTGAGTCGTGAGCCGAGAGCCGAGAGTCGTGAGCCGAGGTAAGTTTGTGGCCGCGGGCGAGTGAGGAACGAGCGAGCCCGTGGATCTTGTTCCGATTCCCGATGTCCGTGAACCGAACCTTCCCCTGCACCAGGGGAACCAAGGGATATCCACTCAGCCATACAACCACGTAACCACTGTTGACCGAAGTCCTTTGTCCATACCATCGGCAATTCACACCACTATCCTTTTGGTCCTTTTGGTCCTTTAGGTCCCTTGCGGGAGCTCAAACCTTCTTACCCTCAATACCGCCCGCCTCCTGGAGTAATGGATAATGGAGTAGTAGTCTCACCCATCTAATCCTCTTCAAACCTTAAACCTTCAACCCCATTCAAAAATACTACGCAAAAAATTCCCCACTCATACGTATATACAATAGAGAGCACAACGCTCCCGCGTCGCATATCAGTAACGTATCACGTGTAATTCTGTCAGGAGGTAACCGCATGAGCTCTTATATCTGTCATTTCACAGCCCGTTTTGCTATAC
>CAZCLS010000011.1:8793-18987 GCA_964499565.1 uncultured bacterium | reverse complement strand
GGGTCATCTCCCGGTTCGACCATCTGAATCCGGTTGAGCGACAAGCCCGTGCCATCAGCATTATACGGCCAGGGTGCCTGGTCGAAATAATCTACTTGATCGGACAATGCTGCAGATTCGTCGTCTATGCCTTTTTCCAGAACAATACGTTCGCCGTTATTTGCCAGCCGACCGGTGAACGGTCCGGACATCAGAATTGTGTCGGATACCTGGTACTGAGTAAGAAACGACGCTTTTTGTTCGCTGTCATCGGGATTGAACGAGACTACTACCCGATATCCTTCCGCCGGCAGAACCGTACCTGCTGGAAAAGCATAGTCGATCCCGCCTGATATCCGCCAGGTGACTCCCGTGTTTGACAGCATAATATCGGTTGGCGCCGGATTGTACAATTCAATATATTCCAGCATTTCAGCCGCGTTAGTGACTAAATCGGAATTAGCGGGATTATAATTAATTTCACTGATCACCGGACGAATCGCCGGACAATTATTTTTAGCATTGATCGACGGTTGAGACGGCGCCCAGAATCCGGTGCCATCATTGAACCGGCTGAAACTCAATCCCTGGTCCAAGCGGTGATAGTGAACTGAATCAGCTACCCGGTTCTCCTCCGTTCCGGGCAGATACGAAAGAAACAAACAGCAGTCATTGTTGCTTAAAACAGACGGATCGAGCTGAATAGCAAGCCAGCTGAATCCCGGGATACTGCCGATACTGCTCAACGGCAGTTTTGTCAAAGTATCAGGAGAGTCTGAAAGATACCAGTTTTGCAGATTTATGTTTTCCGAACTCATGGAATACAGTTCGATCCAGCGGTTTGAATTGGAAGCCAGCATGATTTCATTTAACCGCAAAGTCTCATCAGGAACAGGATCGGCATAGCCGGGCGAGCCACCCTGAAAAGCGCTGGCGCGCCAATTACCACTGTAATCAAGGCTGCCGTTATACTGTGTCGCGGTAGTTGACCGCGGAACGATCGAATGTCCCGCCCCATCAGCCGCGTGAGGCCAGCAGTACCGGTCATTATACGTGAATTCAACTATCGGGTTCCCTGATGGCGTGTGCAATTCTACCGATTCACCGGCATTGTCGAATTTTCCTTCATACGGCCCGGTGCTAACTGCATTCTGCGGCAGAGCATAATGAGCCGCGAATTGGTCGTTGGATGGATGCCGGTTTATCAGAAGAAACGCTCCGGGCGCAAGATACAATCCATCGGGAAACGTAAATTCAATACCCTCACTGAAATAGAGGCCCGACAGATTGAGAACCGTTCCTGTGCTGATGTTCTGTAGTTCAATATATTCATAATCACTGCCCTCGGGCGGATTGTACATCAGTTCCGTTACCCGTAGATACTGCATTACTTCCGCGTCTTCCGCCGGCACACCTGCAATAAAGGTAACCGGATCAGACCAGTGACTCCAGCGCCCGGTCGTGTCTTTCATTCTTACCCGGGCACGATACGTATGCCCTGGTTCTACCAATCCCGGCGGGACTGTTATTGTTGAGGAGAACGCAGTCAGCTCATCAGATTTCCAGACCGCATTGTATTCAAACACCGGTGGTGTATTGAGAATGAAATTCGTTACATACTCCCCTACGCGCCATTGCATTGCGGCGAAGGTCGCATCTCCCTGCGGATCGCTGAATTGCGAGCTTTCAAATGCCAGCATGTTGGCCGGGAAATCCTGCGGGCCGGCGTACTGTATTGCCGGTGTGTTCGGAATACTGGTCGCATCATTGCCGGCATCAGCCATCTGATCCAGATACGCAGCCCGTCCGCCGGGGTCAACATAACCATTAGGGGTTCCGCTGGGCCAGGATTTACCGCCGACAAACGCGAAAACCATCATGTCGTCCGCTTTGGTGCGCGGTAACTGAAACATGCTGGATGCAATCGTACCGGCATCGGATGGCGCGTTCAACCAGCGGTCGGCATCCGCATAGGCAAATTCACCGATCTGATTCACCAGGGCATCCAGCAGCGACCCGAAAACATCTTCCCGCCAGAATAAATCCCGGAATTCACGGATGAAATTGCGGTATTCCTGCTGCAATCCTGATTTGCTGCCAATCGCATTCTGGAATTCCGTGACGCCATAGTTCCAGTTCGGGCCCCAGGTAAGATCGGTATCAAACGGAATATACCACAGCTGCCCATAGGTGCTTCCCGGAACAGGATTAAAAAACGCGGCTACATTCCTGCCCCAGGCCAAACCGCCGATATCATAATTTTTGATCCCTTCTCCTATGGTAAAATACCCGAAACATTTTTCCATTGATGCTAAAGACCGCAAATAACTTTCCGATTTGGACGAGTTAAAATTATTCATGAAATTATTACAATCACTCCCGTTACTCACCGAATCACTTCCCTGGTGGCGCATCTGGTCCAGCAGACTGGAAACTGATGCCGAAAATTTGTACAGGTTGCCGTCCGGCATAGTATGGGTATCAATGTAATGGCCATCATAATTTTCCATAGCCAGGCCCAGACCCCAGAAATCGCCGTAATACTGTCCGCTGGTCGTGGCCGGCGCTTCACTGGCATTGTCGATTACCCGGAAATGAAACCAGTGCGTGTCGAATGTCGGTACTCCCACACTGTTCCACAACAGTGAATTCATGGTTTCCGTCAGTCCGCAATTGACTTTGCCCTGGTTGCCGAACATTTTACTGATCAGCATTCGCTTCCACTTTTCGGCATACGGCCGGCCATACATATCACTCGTTTCGAATTCGTGACAGCGATTGAAACTGAGCGTTAGTGAACGTTTCTGGCTGTAATAATACCTGCCGTTGGCTCCGCGTACCCGGTAGCGCATGTGATCATACACCTTTCCATTATAGACAAACGCCCCTTCCCAATTTTCTATCTTGCGGGCGGTCAAGTGATCATAACCGATCTGGTAACTGCTATAGGCATAACATTGCACTATATCGACATTGCGGGTTATCATCTGATACACCGGAAGAGCTGACATGACACCCGGTTCATACACATGGCCAAGCCCGGCCGGATGCAATGTCCGCGTTTTCGGTTCCCAAGAAGGCACTCCGTCATACACATAACAGGCGAAATTCAAGCCTTCATCATCAGCGTACGGCACCGTAACCGTTGCCTCTGGAGTATGCGCGTCAGTGACGGTTATCCGGTACCGCACCAGTGTTCGGTTATTCTGCCCGGGAATCACAGCTGTGTATAGCGCGTCTCCCGCAACGGCATCAGAACCGTTTCCATCGTCGTTCATACTGACTACCGTCCAGTTGGCGGCGTTGGTAAATCCGACATAAATTTCATCAGGCTGACGCTGATAGGCTATCAGCTCCGAATAGGTCCAGGGACGTATCGCGGGAATGTAATTGCCCGGCAGCACTAACTGATAGGCTAATCGTACCCGGCTGACCCCATCAGGATCGGTCACTTTCGCCGTTACAACAATATCTTCACCTGATTTTGGCTGCTCGGGAATGTGTGTCACCTGGCGCGTCTGGGGCGGCGCGTTTGCCACCCTGGTCGCATTGCCACAGCCGGGTGTCGGTCCCGTGCCTTGACCGCTGCCACTGTCGTCCTCTGTTTCCTCTTCTCCCGTCAACATCGCGTCGATAGAAAGGTCGCTGCTGCCCAAGGTTGTGTTCAAAACATGAATAGCCAGGATATTTTCACCCTCCACTAGAAGGTTTCTGCCCGCGGTCAGTACCTTTGTTTCCCAGGCCGCCTCATGATTATCAGCAGTGTCATCGTAATCCAGTTCACCCGCCGGCACACTGAACCGCCCGATCTCGGAACCGTTCAGCCACACGACACAACCATCATCGATATACGTCATAAGGGTTATATCCGGCATTAATCCCGCGACATTGGTAACGCTGAATACATTCCGTAAATAGATGGAATAATAGCTGTTCTGCATATCTGAAAGAACGGTCGTGTCATCTCCGTCACCGTAGCCAATGGGCGTCTGACCCGTAAGCCAGGTGCCGTCTTCGGTAAATCCGAGCGTCCGCCAGGCATCATCCGGTGATGACGGTTCCGATGTGCCCTTGCGATAGCGCCAGGCTGCCGACCGGGAAGGAAAAATCGTGCGGTATTCCCTGCTGAGACCGGAGAAAACCGTTAAATATGGACCTGACGAGCGCCAGCTGCCGCCCAGGTCATTGTCCAGCAGTGGATCAATCAATTCCATGGAACTGCCCCCATCGGCGGCAGCGGACGGCCAGGGAAATCCCGTCTTGTAGGATACAGTGTCTATAACAGACTCAGTAGAATCAATCAGCCGGATCGTTTCGCCCTCGTTTGAAAGCCGGCCTTCCCACGGCCCATAGGCGGAAATGTGATAGGAATTTGATAGAGAAACAGGATTTTCCGCGACAACCAGGTACGCTCCTCCGGTAAGCTGCACGCCGGCAGGAAACATATAGGATATTCCTTTATCAAACTGCCAGCCCGAAAGATCGACTGTATCGACTCCGGTGTTATACAGTTCTATGAACTCATGCGGCTCGAGATTTGAATCAGGATCATAATGAATTTCATTCATCACGACTGCTGCTGCAGCAAATCGGACTGCCAGCATGACCACAAGCACTGCACCACTGAATCGATCCATGTATTTGTTTCCGCTGTTATTTTATTATTATAATAGTATTCTATCAATAAGTATGCTTAAAAACAAGCACCAGAGGGTCAGAGCTTGAATTAGTCCAAAGATTTATAAGTTATTATATTCGTTATAGTTAGGTTTTTACGGAAAGATTCAAGCTCTGACCCCCGGGGACTCGGCAGGGGCTTCCGGCATCATCCGTGTGCCGGCTCAGACACCCGATTCGGGACAATCGGGTGCTACTTCACAGTGGTCTTTATCTGTATCCGCTTCACAGGCAGTCATCAGAAGCAGGCATACTCCGGCTTTGGATTATTCAGAAACTACTTCTTGACTGTAAGCGTTATAGTATCAATGTGGGGTGGCGTTTCCGACGCGCGACAGACAAGCATGCTTTTCACACAAAAATCATCGGACCGATCCGTCCGATCCGACTGATCCGACCGATAAACTGAGAATGGTGAATTCGGACTATCCGCCGGTTATTCTATTTCATCCGGGTCGGGCATAGTTTTTTCAGATGTTTCCGCAGCGGGCTCAGCTTCTTCCTTTTTAACCGGCTCTAACAGGCTTTCGAGGGATTTCCGCATCTGATTGGCTTTATAATCGGGAATAGTATATAACCAGGGCGATATTTTATTATTTAACAGCTTGGCCTTATCCTGGATTTCATAACCTTTTTCTTCCAGAACAACCCGCTGCTTTTCATTGGTAACGGTCAAGCCGAAATCCGGTTGCTGGAATTCCACCCCCACTTGCATGTAAGCAACGGGACTATTCGTTTCGGAAAGCGAAACGGTGTAGACCGTTCCATCAAATGTTTTGCCCGTTATCGTCCAGGTACTGTTCATAACAATTGTCGTAGCGGCGATCGATGGATCAACAACCGAGGATATCGTAAAATATCCCAGGGAGGTTGCGAGCGAATCCACATCAGAGCTTTTCAATTGCTGGTCAGCCGGCATATCAGCCAGTATAAATGGCTCCGTCGCATTTGTATGCGAGATCGTGTATGTTTCTCCTGCCGGTAATGTAACGGTCAGCTCGCTGATCTGGTCTTTGGTGACGCTGAAAATACGGCGATCGATCCAGTTTAGGGGTTGTTTTTCCAGGTTCAGAACCTGATTAACCAGGTAAACCTTATTTTCCCCTGGAATACAGACGTACTGACCGTCTTTCTGAGCCATAAACTGGTAGGGATTTGATTCATCAACGTCTTTCATTTTATCTTTTCCGACAATGCAGGTTGCAACAGTCTGCCCGTCTTCAAGAAAGGCCGCGACCAGGGTACCTTTCTGGTCGTCCGGGGCAGCAGTATTATCCGGATGCTCGAGCTGCAGGCGTCCCAGGCTTTCGGGTCTGACACGCACAACCTGGCCGATGGTCATATCATACAACTTCTTCAAACTATCTGATACCATGGTGAACTGGGCCGGATAATCATAATAATCCGCGACAACCCATTCCCCGCCTTTGCGCTCCAGAGTAACGGTGGTCTTACTGTCACGCATAACAAGCTTGGCAATATCGTTGACCGGCAGGTCCGGGAATACTTTTATCCCGGTATTCCGCCCGGCATCCGGCTGGGATTGTTTGTTCCATATCATATACAGCCCGCCGCATAACACAGCGGCAACCACAACGAGAATAAGCGTAACTTTCAGATTCATGACCGTGTAACCTTGTAGTGACGATGAATAGCCAATCCGATGCCAAATAAACTGACGAGAATCGGCATCAATGCCATATTAAGAAATTTAAGCTTGAAACCGAGGCGCTCTATGTCGCGATTCAGTTGTTTGCGCACTACCTTCAGATTTTTCCTGAGTTCCGCGCGCTGCGCTTCGAGTTTCTTTATCTCTTCCTGCTGTTCAGGTGTGATGATCATGCGCTGCGACTCGTCCTTTTGAGCCTGTAGTTGCGCGATCTGCTGACGGACGCTCTGCAACTCATCCGAAAACTGCTTTTCATGCGACAACCATTTCTGCTGCGCCTGCTTTTCCAGGTCGTCCACGACCGTGAACGGCCGGTCGTACGTAGCGCGCGACCGGACTGAAATCAGGTTCTGGTCTCCCATGAACTGGTCGATCGCGTTCATCACAAAATCATAGTTGTTGTTGATCTGCCGGAACGATGACATGCCCAGTATATTCATCTGCTGAATATTAAACCGGTCGGCTAACATATCGACATCCGTTACTATCATTAACGTGTTCGGCGCGGAACCCGCCGGGACATACGTGTTCGTTTGGGTAATTCCCGCGGGGGGACCGCTCGGGAAAGCCGACTTAAATTTTCCCTTGATTTTTACTGCTAAACTGAAGGGTTTCCCAGCCGGGGTGAACTGCCGCCGGATATTCTCCGCGTTTGACTGCGCGGCCTGTGAATCCATTTCCATCGCGTTATCCGACGTATGAATCAATGTGGTCATTTCAACCGAAGCATTTGTCATCGCCGTAACATAGCCTGCCAGGGGGAATATCATCGTGCCCAGGTCGGCGCTTGTTACATCGTCGTTGTTAAACATCGCCCCGTTCGCGTTTATCCAGGCTGGATTCTTTTCAGCCCGATTATTGCCCATCGCGATAGTCGTGGGATTATCCATATCGGCCACTACCTTGCGCGCCGGCACATTTACACCCCAGGCGTTAAAAAGCCTGTTCAGGTCCGAACTGCCCGGCATGGGAAAACCCATGCCGCTGGCGCTCATATCTATCGTGCAGAATGGGTCGACAAAGAATATCGCTTTGCCGCCGTTCATAACATACTGGTCAATGGCATACTGAATTGTATCTGAAAATTCTTTGGGATGGATCACCAGCAGCAGATCGACATCCTGATTTATCGCCGTGATGTTAGTTGAAATAGACACGACATCATAATTTTTCTTCAGTTCATTAATGATGATCCAGGGATTCTGAGGTTCCGGCCGCGGTTGGTTGGGCATCGCGAACGGAGGAAGTGAAGATCCCGTAACCGGCAAACTGCTGAGCACACCCAGTGTTTTTTTGCGGGGGTGAAGCACCTGGTATAACAACTGTGAAACATCATATTCAAGATACGGTTCGCGTTTCGGATCTAAAATCGGGATCGTGGCAGTCTGGTCCAGTGATTCGGATACAAGGCCGAAAAAGAATAACTCATCATAGGTAAGCGGATTAATCGGATTTGCGGCCACACCATATTTCTGGGCCCATTCTTCCTCCTGAGAATCCAGTTTCGGATCATAGATTTCCAGTTTTATCGATCCGCCCGAGTTGTTTTCATACTCGCGCAACAGGTCTTTAACCCGGTCGGCATACGTTTTCAGCGCCTGGGGCTGTCCGGCGAGGCTGGCCGAATAAAACAGTTTCAGCGTTACGTCTTCAGGCAGTGACTTCAGCATGTTGCGTGTGCCGGAAGAGAGTGAATACAGCTGGTTTTCCGTCACATCCACCCGGAAATACGCCATGTCGGATATTATATTGATAACCACCAGGATTACCAGCACTGCCAGAATGCCGGTCAGGGAAATCATAATTTTCTTCGATATGATATGCTTCATGTTCCAATCACAGGTTACGTTATATAATTACAAAAAGCGGTTCGGAACCGTTTCGGGATATCAAGCTTTGCGTAAATTAAGCATCGTCGTATTAACAAACAGCATAAATACTATCACCGAGCCGAAGTACAGCAAATCTCGTGAATCGAGCACGCCGCGCTCGATCGACTCGAAATGCGATATAAAGCTGAAGCCCGCTATGAAATTCACTATCGATGCCTTGTCGGTCATAGCTACCAGCCAGTTCGTAATTGGCGGCCAGCCGATCAAGACCAGCAGCAGGCACACCATCACACTCAAAACAAACCCGATTACCTGGCTGCGGGTAAGCGACGACATCAGGCTGCCCACCGCAAGGTAGGCGCCCGCCATCAGAAAGCAACCCAGATATCCGGTTGCAATCGATCCCATATCAGGGTTCCCGAGATAGAGAACCGTAATAACGAGAGGAAACGTCAGCAGTAGGGCGATGCCGATAAACAGCCAGGAAGCCAGGAACTTGCCTAACACGGTTTCACCAACGGTAACGGGCAGGGTAAACAGAATTTCTATCGTGCGGCTGCGGCGTTCCTCGGCCCACAAGCGCATTGCCGCGGCGGGTATCAGAAACAGGTACAGCCATGGCTGCCAGATGAAAAAGGCGCGCAAATCAGCCTGTCGGGCTTCATAGAATTGCCCGAGCTGAAACGTGAAAAAACCGCACAATATCAGAAATATCACTATAAATACATACGCTACCGGTGACCCGAAATATCCTTTCAGTTCCCGCTTGGAAATACTGTAGATATGCTTGAGCATTGAATAACTCCGGTTATCGGTTATCGGTTATTGTTCTGAACACTTCATCCAGCCGCCCCTGTTCGATTCTGAACTCCTCGACTCGCCAGGATTTATCTCTGAGGGCATTGGAAACCTGATGCGCTACTTCCTTGCCTTTCTTTGGAAATACCCGCACCGTCAGCTGCGTCTTCCGGCTCTGCACCGGCTTGGCATGATACACATCCGGCAAGGCACTCAGGAACGGTATCGCGTCATCCTCCTTTACTCCCTCTAACGTAACCGTTACCGCCCCGTGATACTCCGACTGGGCTTTCAATTCGGCGGGGGTGCCGTTAGCTACAATTTTGCCTTTGGCTATTATAATCGCCCTGGTACAGACCGCTTCCACCTCTTCCAGTATATGCGTGGAAAGGATGATACATTTATTTTCAGCCATGCGCGTGATCAGCTGGCGCATCTCGTGCTTCTGGTTTGGATCGAGGCCGTCCGTCGGTTCATCCAGAATAAGTACCGCCGGGTCATGCAAAATCGCCTGTGCAAAGCATACGCGCTGCTTATATCCTTTTGAAAGCGTGTCAATCGACTGATAACGCACACTGGTAAGAAAACAGGTTTCAATCGCATTTTCGACAGCCGCCGTTCGCGCCTTGCCATAAAATCCGCGCATCTCCGCGATAAATTTCAGATAGCCCTGGACGGTCATGTCAGGATATACCGGCGCGTTTTCCGGCAGATACCCGATCTGCCGGCGTACCTGAACTGACTGGGTGAGAATGTCGTAGCCGTTTACTTCGGCGGAGCCTGCGGAGGGCGGAAAGTAACAGGTCAGCATGCGCATGGTGGTCGACTTGCCCGCACCGTTAGGCCCGAGGAAGCCCAGCACTTCGCCTTTGCTGACCTTAAATGAAATTGAATCTACCGCAGTAATTACTCCGAACTTTTTGACAAGATTCTGTACGTTTATCATACTGCTGTATTATGTTTGGTTATAAAAACAAAAGTTTATGCTGTATTCTGTCATTTTGACTCACTCTTTCAGCCAAATTGACAGAGAATTATAAGGTATATTGCCTGTAAAAGCAAAAACTAACTAATTGAAGGTAATATTGGCAAATTCCGTGCCGACTAATGATAGCAGGGCTTCGGTGCCCTGCGGGCAGTGGGAAGGTGGGAAGGTGGGAAAGTCCTCCATGACCCCGGTGCTTCGGTGCTTCGGTGCTTCGGTGCTTCGGTGCTTCGGTGCTTCGGTGCTTCGGTGCT